>NZ_JAOVZQ010000002.1 GCF_026619435.1 Hoeflea ulvae | reverse complement strand
ATTATCGCGACAGGGGTTGTCGCGGTGGACCAAAACCTGAAATCGATCCAGCACCGCGACGGCGGGATCGTCAGCGAGATTGCAGTTCGTGAGGGTGACTTCGTCCGCGAAGGTCAGGTGCTCATCCGCCTGGATGACGCACAGACGAAGGCCGAACTTCTGATCACGCGCAACCAGATGCGCGAGCTATCGGCGCGGCGCTCCCGGTTACTGGCAGAACGCGACGAATTGCCGGAGATCCTGTTTGCACCTGATCTGGAAACGACCGAGTTTGACGCAAAGGTCCTGGTCGAAGGCGAAACGCGCATTTTCGAGGGCAACAGAAGCAATCGCTTGAGCCAGAAAGAGCAGCTCGAATTGTCGATCGTCCAGATCAGCGAGGAGGTGAAGGGCCTGGAATCACAGCGCGCTTCGAAGCTTGAGGAGATAAAGCTTCTCGACGAGGAACACGGCACGCTCTCCGAGCTCGCCAAGAAGCAGTTGATCGAGCGCAATCGTCTTTACACATCCAATCGGGAGATGGCCCGACTTGACGGTGAGCGCGGGGAAATCGACGCGGCTATCGCCCGGGCAAGAACCCGGACCAGCGAGATCCGGTTGCAGGTGCTGGCCATCGATGAGGCGGCCCGTACGGAAGCCCAGCGCGAGTTGTCGGCGGTGGAAACCCGGCTGTCCGAACTGAACGAACGTGATATGGCGATCTCGGACCGCCTGCAGCGCACAGAAATCCGCGCGCCGATTTCCGGCACGGTCAACGAACTCAACATTCACACGGTGGGGGGCGTCGTGACCCCGGCCGAAGTGCTTGTCACCATCGTGCCGGAACACGCAAAGCTGAAGATCGAAGTCAAGCTTCCGCCGACGAGCATCGATCAGGTGGCACCGGGTCAGGTCGCGCGGCTGCGAATGACCGCCATGAACCAGCGCACCACGCCTGAGCTGTTCGGCACGGTGAAATATGTTTCTGCGGCGACGACTCGCGACCCGGCGACAGGACTCTCTTTCTATGTGGGTGATGTTTACGTCGGGGAGGAGGAACTTGCCAAGATCGGCGACAGCCGGCTTATCCCCGGAATGCCGGTCGAAGTTTACGTGACCACCGACGAGCGAACGGCCTTGTCCTATCTCGCAAAGCCGTTGACAGACCAGTTCGAGAAGGCATTTCGCGAAAGGTAGGCCGCAAGAGATGCGGATTGAAGTAAGCTACGGTTAAGTTTTGCGTAGTAATTTCGATTCGGTCTAACGCATCCGTAGCTCTGCCGCGGACGATTTGGCCTCCGATGGATGTTTACGTCGGCACGGCCGTCGCGGACGCCTTTAAAAGCCCGCTCCCGAAAAGGGGCGGGCTTCGGCGTATCCAGCGAAGCCGGAATCGGACGGGCTATGGATTGCCCGCAATAGCGGTATCAATCGCGCGCTAAATGCCCTATTAATATACCCTTATCTTGGGGTCCGTGTTTTGCATAAGATCCAAATCGGGTTGATAAATCAGCAACCGCTGCTACTGGATGGTCTAGCGAGACTAATAGCAGGGACTTCCGACATGGAAGTCAGCGCCACAAGTCTCCTTCCATCAGATGTTCACCACATTGCCAGTTCCAAGGTAGACCTTGTTGTCATTGACCCCGGGTATTCGAGTTCAGCATTTCAATCGATGCGAACACTCGGCCGCCGCGAGAACGCACCGAAAATCTTGGTATTCGCAATGGAAACGAATATCGACTACGCGGTGAAGGCCCTTGATACAGGCGCTTCCGGATATCTGCCCAGCAGTTCCAGTGCGGACGAATTGATGCATGCAATGCGAACTTTGCTGAAAGGCGACACCTTCATCAGTCCCGGTCTCGCTACCCGGATCATTTCAGCCAAGCGGGTCGCTGCAGCGCGCAAGGCTGCCGGCAACCCGATCAAGCTCAGCGTGCGCGAGAGCCAGATCGTCGAGCAGTTGAAGCTCGGCCGGACAAACAGGGAAATCGCGGGCGAACTCGGGATCAGCGAGAAGACGGTCAAGCACTACATGACGCTGCTTATGGAAAAGGTAAATGCTCGCAATCGGTTGGAAGTTGCCATGAGAGTTGGCGGACAGGAGGGCGGCGATCAAGCCGAAAATTACTTGCTGCGCCGTAAAACGGATAATCTATAGGGGAAGGGTGGCGTGGCGATGCCGGTTGGACCAGCCGATGCGCGGTGCGCCGCGAACCAGTCAGGGGCAAGCAGGTGATCGGCAGTCGGGATGAGCAAGGGGCGTTTGTGATGTATCAAGATTGGGTCGAACGCGGGGAGGCACTGATCTTCCGGTTGAAGGACTATGATTTTCGAGGGCTCTGGCTTCAGATCAGCGCGGAGCCTGCCTATCTCGCCGCTGCTGTCGTGGCCATCCTCGCTGTTTTCGTTCTTAGCCGTTCATTGCTTCTTGCGATTGCAATTGCGTGTATTGCCCCGATCTTGCTCTCTGCGTTCATCGGCGTTGCGGTGCCGCAGGAGGCCACGATCGGACTATCGGGAGTTGCATCCCTGGCAATTCTCGTCGGAGGGTGGTCCTGCCGGCGCAGATACAGGCGAGAAGTGGCGCGCTGTCAGGCGGCAGTCGAGGACAGGGCTCTGGTCCAGGAAAAACTCGACGATGAGATACGCTGGCGCATGGCGGCAGAGGCAACCACTCCGAAAGCGGCCGGCGACGCGTTACCTGAAGGTGCATCGCCGAACAGAGAATAATCTACCGAGTATTGAATGTGAGGCGGAGCCGGGCGCCCGAAGCTCCACATCGGCGGGCGGCTGCTTCACAAGCTGACTGCTATGTTCAGCAGGCGCGGCCTTGCTTCCATCATACAGTCTTGCGTGATTGCATGCACTGTCTTCAGCTGTCATATGTCTAGCAAGACCTGATTCGTTTCCTGCGTTGTCTTTGGATCACTTCCGCGCTGGAGTTTATATTCATGTCGTTTGCCATGCGTTCGATCGCCATTATCGCCCTCATCGGCGGAGTGGCCGTAGGCCCTCAGCCGGCTGCAGCCGAGACGCTTTTCCAGGCCATGGCCAAGGCCTACGAGAACAATCCTGATTTGAATGCCGCGCGCGCCGGTTTGAGGGCGACCGATGAGGGGGTAGCTGTCGCCAAATCCGGCTATCGTCCCAGTATCGCCGCGGAAGTGGTGACGACATCGACCAACGCCAGCGGCTTCACGACCAATTCCGCCAGCATCGGCGTGTCAATCAACCAGACACTGTTCGACGGGTTTCAGACCCGCAACAATGTGCGTGCCGCCGAAGCCCTGGTCTATCAGGGCCGGCAGAACGTTCGGGGCACGGAAATAGACATCCTGCTGGCCACCGTGCAGGCCTATGCCAATCTTGTCCGCGACAGGCAAATCGTGGTTTACCGCCAGCAGAATATCGCCTTCCTGCAGGAGCAGTTCTCGGCGGCTCGGGCTCGCTTCGACGTCGGCGAAAGCACGCGGACCGATGTCAGTCTGGCAGAGGCAGAGCTTGCCGGCGCTCGCGCCAGTCTGGTCGCTGCTGTGGCCCAGGCCAAGGCAAGCGCTGCGGTGTATGCGCAAATTGTCGGCTCGACACCCGGTGATCTCAAGCCGGTGCCTTCGCCGCGAAACCTGCTTCCGCGGACGCTGGACGGTGCGGTAGCCCAGGGCGTAACCGACCATCCGGTCGTGTTGGCGGCGCAATTTGGCATTGATGCCGCCGGCTATGCCGTGAAGGTCCAGGAAGGCACGTTCTTGCCCAGCGTCAGGGTCAGAGGTTCGGTCGCGGCGGCCGATGAGGGCATCGGCACTGCGCAGATCGAGGCGAGGGTGACTGTCCCGATATATCAGGGCGGCGCCGCCTCGGCGAATGTCCGTCAGGCCAAGGAACAGCTGGGCCAGCGGCGAATTCTGGTCGACAGTGCCCGCCGTTCCATAGAGCAGTCCGTGGTCACGTCCTGGAGCCAGATGGAAGCGGCGACAGCGACGATCGAGGCCAACAATGCGCAACTGTCCGCATCCAGGCAGGCCCTTGACGGTGTGGTAGAGGAACGCAGGGTCGGGCAGCGCACCACGCTCGATGTTCTCAACGCCCAGCAAACCTTGCTGACGGCCAAGGAAGCAATCTCGCAATCCGAGCGCAATGTCATTGTGGCGAGCTATTCGGTTCTTGCCGGCACCGGCAAACTGACCATCGAGCACCTCGGATTGCAGGTCGCCCGCTACCAGGTCGCGGATCACTACGAGGCGACGAAGGACCGTTGGTATGGCCTTCGCACAGTGGATGGACGTTAAAGCGTGTTCCGAAAAGTGGGAACCGGTTTTCGGAAAAAACACGCGCCAAAACAAAACCCTAAAGCACATTGCATGAATACGATTGAATGCAATGTGCTTTAGTCTGCGCCGTGCGTGATGCTGCTTTCGGAATTGAAATCGCTGAAGCGCAACTGCAGGCTTGCGCCCTGATCGTCCCAGGCATGCCGGCGTTGGATTCCGGGCAATGAAGGCAGGGGCCCCGCGCGCGATGCGAAATCTTCCCAATGCGTCATCCTCCGGCGGGTCGCGCGGCTACTTTGGCGTGTTGAGTTGGGATGCATAGAGCGCGGCTTCCACCCGGTTGCGCACGTTCAGCTTCTTGAGAACATGCGTAATGTGGTATTTGACGGTCTTTTCGCTCAGCTCAAGCTGAAGTGCGATCTCCTTGTTGCTGAAGCCGCGCGCAAGCAGACCGAGCACCTGTTCCTCGCGCTCGCTCAGTGCGACATCTTCTGTTTTTTGGTCGTGCTGGAATCTCCGTCCCAGCAGGCGTTCAACCAGTTGAGGTGCGATGTAGATGTCGCCGCGCGCGACGGTGTCGACCGCGGCGACAAGTTCGCGTCCGCCGATGCCCTTGAGGATGTAACCGCGCGCCCCGGCACGGAGCGCCTCGGAAATGCTTGCCTCATCGTCGACGATAGTCAACGGCAGGACATGAGACCTGGCGCCGTTGTCGACGATCGAAGTCAGGGCCGATAGACCACCGCCGGGCATGTTCATATCCATGAGCAAGACGTCTGGGTCATGCTCATGGGTCAACCGGATGGCGTCTTCCGCACAGGCGCCCTCGCCGATGACGTCAATTCCATGTGTGACCAGCGTATGCACGACCCCGTCGCGAAATAGCGGATGATCGTCAATGACGACGACTCGATGCTGGAACGACATGAGATTATTCCCCTCCGAACGGAATCCAGGCTGTGAGCGTCGTGCCCTCGCCCTTCGTGCTGCTGACAGTCATTGTACCGCGAATACTCTCGAGCCTTCTGCGAAGTGAAATCAGCCCAAGATGGGCGCCGAACTCGGCGCTCTGCGCTTCGGAAATCCCAGGACCGGTATCGGAAATCTGGATACGGATTGCATCCCCGAGGCCTTCGACCGTGACGGTCTGGCCACTGGCATTGGCGTGGCGAGCCGCATTGGCAAGCCCTTCCTGCACAAACCTGCACAGGCAGATGGTCACGTAGGGCTGGGTTCGCTTCGGCAGGTGCTTGTGGTGGAAGACAACCCGGCTCTGCGTCTTGGTTTCGTGTCCCCTGATCGTGGTTTTGAGGCAGTCGAGAAGATCCTGATCATCGACATTGGGCATCAGCAGACCTGCCGAGATCCGCCGTATGTCCTGGATGGCGCCATTGAGTGCGGAGCGAATGGACTCAAGATCGGAGGCGGGGGCTACGTCGTCCAGCTGGTCAAGCTTGAGTTGGGCGAGGCTGATCAGTTGCGCGGGCCCGTCGTGCAACTCGGAGCCGATTGTTCGCATAAGTCTCTCATTGCCTTCGATAACCTCGCGCGATCCCCGTTCGAGCTTGTCCTGCAACACTGCCGTCTTTTCCATTGCCTCGGAAAGTTGCGTAATGCGGGCGGCAAGCTCGTCGCGCTGGCGCCGGATCGTATGACTGCCATCGGATATGAGCGTATAAAGGCCGGCGATGATCGATGCGAGCACGACCCCCGTCACCAGCCAGCCTTGCATCTGTGCGGATCCGAGGTCTTTGGCAAGACTCGCCGCATCTTCGTAGAATTCGGCGACGGCAATGATGTCCCCGGTCCTCCTGGAAAGGATCGGCGTGTAGATTTCAAGCAATGTGGGGTGCCGCTCGAATTCGCGGAGGCTCTCTTCCTCCGGGCCGCTGAAATCGGATGTCGTCACGCCTGCCAGCGCGCCTTTCAGGGCTCCCTCTATCGGATAAACCTCGCCGATGGCATCCTTGTTGGTGCTGTAGACGATGGTTCCGTTCCGGTTCCAAACCTTCATGCTGACAACGCGCAGCTTGAGCGCCGGCGTTTGCACGATGCGGTCAAGAGCCTCGATTCGACTCTCTGACAATGAATCGTGGTTCTGGAGGCTTTGAACGAGAGGAGAAACGAGATGCGCGACATAGATTCCGGCCGATGCGGCATCGCGTGCCCTTGCGGTCTGCTCTATCTTCTCGGAGACCCACGTGCCAAGGAACACCGTGCCGACAGCAGACAGGCACAGCGCCATGATGATAAAGCGCCGCGCAAGACTCCACCGTTTCCAAGCCTCGGGCGTACCCGGCAACAATGATCGCCGGCTCGCCAAACTGTGCGCATTCACGACTGCCCCCTACCTGGTAGCTCGACTGTGACGGACTTCGGAAACAAGCACCGCCGCCACACAAGAGCCGACAATTTATAGATGTTTATATCATATTAGGTCGATTTGACCCAATTATATATCCAATGCTCAAGCAGGAACATTGCAGAGATATGCGGCAGCAGGTCAACGCCGTCCATTTGCCACTAACGGGATTATTTCAAATGCCAGACTGATCCAACGCGACGACTGTCGGGATGTCAGCCTTGGCTGTTTTATTCTCCCGGATTGGCAACAGCACGCGCACCAACACTACATCACCATCATTTGGCTCTCATCAGCCAGCAGTTGACCGATGAAATGCACCAGCAGCCGGCGTGTCTTCGGAGTTTCTCGATGCTCGAAAAGATACAGGCTCTGCACATCGCCAAGCGGCAGCAGCCCGTCATGCACCGGCACAGAGGTCTGGGTCTGGGTCAGAAGCGCCCGAAGATGCGACGGCGCGTTGTCTGGCTGATCAGCTTTGTGGTGGTAACGCCCCGGTGTCTGTGGAGCCAGTTCTTCGAAGAAAGCGAGAATATCGGCAGTCACGTCATCATCGGCGTTGGCCTGAACCAGGAGAGACGCGCCGGTGTGCTTGCACCAGATAGTCAACAGGCCGGAATCAAGTCTGCGCGCCTGGATCTCTGACATCAGAAGATCCTCGATCGGCACAAGCGACTTGCCTTGGGTTCTGATCATCATGTCGAAAAACAACTGCTGCATCATGCCATCCCCACAAATGGGCCGTTTTCTCTGCCGCGTCAGCCTTTCAGGCCCGCCCGGAAGGACTTCGTTGCATCAACTGCGCCGGCCTCGACAAAACGGGCATCCGACCCGACCGTCACCAGATCCATGCCCCAGCCTGCGGCTTTGACGGCATAGGCGGAGGTGCCGCAATGAAGCCCGCAGCGGATGCCGGCCTCGGATGTCTTGCGACGAATGAGAGCGATCAGTTCCACCAGCTCTTCCACCTCGGGATCAAAGCGCGCCGGGTGGCCGTAGCTGAGCGCCAGATCGCTGGGGCCGATGTAAATACCCGAGAGGCCCGGCACGGCGATGATCTCGTCGAGCGCCTCCACGGCTGCGCGGGTTTCGATCATGGCGAAAGCCAGAACCGAAGCATTGGCCGAAGCAACGGAGTATTCTCCTGGCCAGGCGAGGCGCGCCCGCACCGGGCCGAAGCTGCGTCCGCCTTCAGGCGGATAGCGGCACGCCTTGACCAGACGCGCCGCCTGGTCCGCGGTCTCAATCATCGGCGCGATGACGCCCATGGCGCCGGCATCGAGCACCCGCATGATGATGGCCTCGTCCAGCCACGGCACACGTACCATTGGGGACGACCCGGAGGCCTCGATGATCGGCAAGAGCGTCAGCAGGTCGTGGTAATCCGCAGTCCCGTGCTGCAGATCGACGGTCAGGGAATCCCATTCGGCCGCGGCCATGGCCTGCGCAGTTATGGCAGATGGAGCAGCGATCCAGCCATTGATGGCGCATTGTCCATCAGCCCAGATCCGGTGCAGCGAATTGACAGATTGGGTCATGATCTCAAACCGCCATCATGTGGGTAAGCTTGGTGTTCTGGTAGTCGCGGATCGCCTCGCGCCCGCCCTCGCGGCCCATCCCGGAATGATCGACGCCGCCAAAGGGCGCCTCGGCATGGGCAATCATGAAGGTGTTGATCCCGACCATGCCCGCATGCAATCCGCGCGACAGTGCCTCGGCCTTGCTCTGGCTGCCGGTAAAGGCGTAGGCCGCAAGACCGTAAGGCGTGGAATTGGCGCGCTCGATGGCTTCATCGAAATCGGAAAAACTTGCGACAGGCGCCACAGGCCCGAACGGCTCTTCCGACATGATGGCCGCATCGTCGGGAACATCGCCCAGAACCGTCGGCTCGAGGAAATAACCGCTGTTGCGCCCTTCCGGCCGTTTGCCGCCGGTAACGAGACGGGCGCCCTGCTCTTTGGCATCCGCGATCAGGCGTTCCACCTTGTCGCGGCCTGAGGCCAGCGTCAGCGGCCCCATGGTCGTGGCCATGTCCTGGCTGTCGCCCAGCACCAGCGCCTCCGCCTCGGACTGCATCTTGCTCAGGAATCTCTCCGACACGCTTTCCTCGACATAGAAGCGATTGGGCGCGATGCAGACCTGCCCGGCGTTGCGGAATTTGAACAGCGCACATTGGGTGGCTGCTGCCTCGACATCGGAATCCGCGCAGACAACAACGGCGGAATGGCCGCCCAGCTCCATCGAGCAGCGCTTGACGGTCTTGGCGGCCTCACTCATCAGCATCTGCCCGACCCGGGTTGAGCCGGTCAGCGAAATCTTGCGCACCTCATTGGCGGCCATGATCGGCGGCGAAACCTGTTCTGCGCGGCCCAGCAACAATTGCACCACGCCCGCCGGCACGCCGCCTGCAACACAGGCCTCGGCAATCAGCGTGGATGTCATCGGCACCTGTTCGGAGGGGCGGACAAGAATGACATTGCCGGCAGCCAGTGCAGGCGCGATCTTGCGCACCGGCAAGTTGACCGGAAAATTCCAGGCGGTGAAGGCGGCACAGATGCCGACCGGCTCATGTTCGGTCAGAAGCCGCCCGCCCTGGCGCGAGGCGATGACATCGCCAAACAACCGCTCGGCCTCCCCGGCAAACCATTCGAATTGCTCGATCGCCGCGCCCACCTCGCCGGCGGCCTGGGAGATCGGACGGCCGATCTCCAGCGACAGCGCGGTGGCGATGGCCTCCGTGCGGGCACGCATTTCAGCGGCGACGGCGCGCAGGATGCGGCCCCGCTCCCATCCATGCACTTTCGACCAACTGGCCTGGGCCGCGCGGGCAGCGGCCAGCGCCTCGGCCACATCGTCAGGCCCGCAGGCGGGCTGCTCCCACAGCGTCTCCCCATTGCAGGGATTGATCACCGGGATGGCATCGGCCTGCCCACGAGTTCGGAACTCGCCATTGATCAGAAGTTTCGGCTGTATCTTGCTCATGTCATCACCTGTCGGTCAGAGAATGTCCGGCTCGGGCGCGGACGCGCCAAATCCGGTTTCCAGAAAATCGAAATCACAGCCCTGATCAGCCTGCAGAATGTGCTGCGCATAGACCCAGCCATAGCCGCGCCCGGCCTTTGCCGCCGGCACGGACCAGTTAGCGCGGCGGCGGGCCAGCTCGTCCTCGGGCACGTCCATGTCAATGCGTCCGGCGCGGGCATCGACAACGATGATATCGCCGGTCTGCACCAGCGCCAGCGGCCCGCCGACATGGGCTTCAGGCGAAACATGCAGGATACAGGCGCCATAACTGGTTCCGCTCATTCGCGCGTCCGAGATGCGGACCATGTCGCGCACGCCCTGCTCCAGCAGATGTTTGGGGATCGGCAGCATGCCCCATTCGGGCATGCCCGGTCCGCCTTGCGGCCCTGCTCCGCGCATGATCAGCACCGTGTCGGCAGTCACACCCAGGGACGGATCATCGATCCGGGCCTTCATCTCGGCATAGCTGTCGAACACCAGCGCCGGACCGCGATGGTTCAAGAGCCGCGGATCTGCAGCCGACGGCTTGATCACCCCGCCCTGCGGCGCGAGATTGCCGCGCAGCACCGCCATGGCGGGCTCCGAGGACACCGGATTGTCGAGACTGCGGATCACATCGGGCAGATAGGTTTCAGCTCCGGCGATTTCGGCGCCGAGGGTCTGCCCCGTCACCGTTGCCGCCGTGCCATCGAGCAGGTCGCCCATCTGTGCCATCAACGCCTTCAGCCCGCCGGCATAGAAGAAATCCTCCATCAGGTAACGCTCCCCCGACGGCCGGATATTGGCGAGCACCGGCACGCGATGCCCGGCGGCATGGAAATCATCCAGCGTCAGCGGGAATCCTGCCCGCCGCGACAGAGCGATCAGGTGGATGATGGCATTGGTCGAACACCCCATCGCCATGGCGACATTGAGCGCGTTGTCGAACGATGCACGGCTGAGCACATGCGAGGGCCGCAGATCCTCATTGACCATCTCGACGGCGCGGCGGCCGCAGGCGGCGGCCATGCGGATATGGTTCGCATCTGCAGCGGGAATCGAGGAGGCGCCGGTCAGGCACAGGCCCAGCGCGTCCGCCAGCGCAGTCATCGTCGCGGCCGTGCCCATGGTCATGCAATGGCCATAGCTGCGCGCAATCCCCGCCTCGACGCCCTGCCATTCCTCAAGTCCGATCTTTCCGGCGCGGCGGTCGTCCCAGTATTTCCAGGTGTCGGCGCCCGAGCCCAGAACCTCGCCGCGCAGATTGCCGCGCAGCATCGGACCGGCCGGCAGGAATAGGCAAGGCAGATCCATGCTGATCGCGCCAAGCAGAAGCCCGGGCGTGGTCTTGTCGCAGCCTCCCATCAGAACCGCCCCGTCGACGGGATGCGAGCGCAGCAGCTCTTCGGTCTCCATCGCCAGAAGATTACGGTAAAGCATCGTCGTCGGCTTGACGAAATTCTCGCTCAGCGACAGCGCCGGCAACTCGATCGGGAAACCGCCGGCCTGCAGCACGCCGCGCTTCACATCCTCGACGCGTTGCCGGAAATGGGCATGGCAGGGGTTGATATCGGACCATGTGTTGAGGATGGCGATGACCGGTCGGCCCTGCCAGTCTTCCTTGGAATAGCCCATCTGCATGAGCCGCGACCGGTGCCCGAATCCGCGCAGATCATCCGGTTCAAACCAGCGTGCGGAGCGCAATGTCCTGGTCATTGTGATGCCGTGACCCCGCCGTCTATATAGACCACCTGGCCGGTCATGTAGCTGCCGGCCGGGGCGGCGAGGGTGATGACCTGGCCCGCAACTTCGACCGGGTCTCCGATGCGCCCCAGCGGGTTGCGCTCCAGCATGAATTTGCGAAACGCCGGATCATCGAGATGGGCGCGGATACGATCTGACTGTATGAATGTCGGCGCGACCCCGTTGACGGTGATGCCATGCGGCGCCAGTTCCATGGCGTGCTGTTTGACCAGCATCACCAGCCCGCCCTTGGTCGAACAATAGGCCGAATAGCCCCGGTTGCGCAGCGCCATTTGCGAGCGCACGGACAACAGATGGATCTGCCGACCGCCTGCGCCGCGCTCGATCTGGTCCCGCGCCACGGCTTGCGCCAGGAACATCGCTGACTTGAGGTTGACTTCATAGACCTCGTCAAAGGTCTCTTCGGTCACCTCCATGATCGACTGCTCGCGCTGGATGCCGACGCAATTGACCAATACATCGATCCCGCCCATCAGCCCGACAGCCTCGGAGGTGGCGCGCATGATGTCTGCGACATTGCTGGCGTCGAGCGCAATTCCGTGAGCCGTCGCGCCATTGTCCGTCAGCTTCAAGGCCAGCGCTTGAGCCTTGTCCGGCGACGGCCCCGCGATCGTTACAATAGCCCCGCGGCGCGCCATTGCCATGGCAACCGCTTCACCGATTGCACCATAGCCACCAGGCAGAAAGACCCGCAGCCCCTTCACATCGAACAGTCGGTCAAGCCGGTCGGTGTCAACTGCGGGCGTGAGGCTTGTTGCCTGATTCATGCTGTGATCTCCAAGCCTGCAGCCTGATAGACACTTTCCATGAGCCGCAATGTTTCAAGATTGTCGAGACGATCGGTCTCGAATGCTGTTTCCTCGCGCAGCCCCTGCACGAAGCCCACCATCACCGTGTCAAAGCACTCCTGATAGCGGCCCAGCAGGTCCACCTCCTCGGCAGCGTCTTCGGCTCCCACCAGGTAGGTCCTGTTCAGCTCCATCACGATGGTGCCCTTGCTGCCGATCACCTCGAGGCGGTCGCCATGCAGCAGCGGATAACCGGGCGCGACAAGGCAACCGTCCGCAGTTGCAATAAACCCGTCTTTCCCTTCGAGCAGGATCGCCGCCGTGTCCTCGCCGGGCAACCCGTCGGCCAGACGGTTGAGCCGCGCCGAGACCACTTTCAGCGGCCCGCAGAGACAGCGCAACACATCGAGATGGTGGATCATCGTTTCGAAAACCAGATTGCGGCGGAAGCCAGACAGGTATGGCTGGCGTTCGATCAGGAAGGGTACATCGCCGTCCCGCGCGCACAGACCGGACCCACGGCAGGAAATCTGCGCATGCCGGACTGTGCCGATGCGATCCTCCGCGATCCAGCGCCGCACGGTCATGTAATGCGGCCGGAAACGGTAATTTTCATGCACCATGAAGCGCACCCGGTCACCGACATAGGCGATCAGCTCTTCGGCTTCAGCAACCGTTTCGGTCAGCGGCTTCTGGCACATGATGTGGACGCCATGATCTGCCGCCAGCCGCGCAACCGGCGCATGGGCTCCGACCGAAGCGGCGATGTCGACCACGGCAAATCCGCCCTGTGCGAACATCTCGGCCGCGTCACTGTGCAGACGCGTGACACCGAACTCTGCCCCGCGGATTTTTGCCTTTTCCATGTCGATATCGCAGAGTGCTATGATCTCGGCGCCGGCTGCCTGCCAGGCCCTCAGATGATACAGGCTGATGAGCCCGCATCCCACCAGTGCAACACGCAAGCGCTCAGCCATCATTGCCTCCAAACCGGCCATAGCCGTAAAACCAGACGCTGCCGCCGCTCATCGACGTCCGCAGACTGTGAACGGCCCCGGCCGGGATCTTCACCAGATCGCCCGCGCCACATTGGGCCACCTCTCCGGCGACCTCGATCTCCACCTCTCCTTCGGCCACGACGACGAATTCATCGGTGTCATGGGTGAAATCGGCCCAGACCTGTCCGGCGGGATCGCGGAAAACGCCAAAGGAAAACCCCGGAAAATCCGCGATGACATCGCCTTGGGAAACCGGCAGCCCATAGGCTCCTTTGTGAAACACTGTGCTCATGCTGCGCACTCCGTCAGCAAATCGCCCAGATAGGCCCGGGCCGGATCATGAGAAATCAGCGAGGCGTAGTCCGGCAGAGGCGTCACGCTGCCCTTGTTGACGAACACGAAGCTCTCGCAAATCTCTTCGACAATCTCGAGATGAAACCGCTCATTGGGATGAACGCAGAGAAACACCAGCCGGCCCTCGTCACGCAGACGCCGGAAGAAATCGAGCATGAAGCCGATATAGCCGTCCTGGGTGTTGAACTGTGGCTCATCGAAAAGATGCAGCATCGGATAATCCGACCCTGCCTGTTGCATCAGCATATTGGGCTTGAATGAGCGGAAATGCCGGACCTGGTAGGATTGGTGATAGTGGATCGCCAGCCGGTCGCGCTGATCGGTGCGCACCTTGTGAATGTTGCGGCCCGCAACCCTGATCTCCCCGGATGTCGGCGCATTGGAGCCGGTGATCAGCTCGAACAGGGTGGTCTTGCCTGATCCGTTCGGCCCCATCATGCCGACAATGCCCGGATTCTCGACGGTAAAGTCCGCCGTCAGCCGGAATGTCGGCGTCCGGTCAAACCGGCTTTTGGTGTAGATTTTTTCCAGGTTCTTGACGTCCAGCATCGCGGTCATCTCTTCACATCCCTATCAGGCGTCGGCGCATCGGCGCGTTGTCGAGAAGCTCTTGTGCTTGGCCTTCATGCAGGATCCGCCCGCGATCCATCACATAGACCCGGTCGGACACTTCCAGCGCGGCCAACGCATTCTGCTCGACGATCAGGCTTGAAATGCCCGCAGCCTTCAGCCGGGTGACGGTCCGCATCACGTCCTGCACGATTTTCGGGGCGAGGCCCTGGCTCGGTTCATCCAGCAGCACCAGTCCGGGCG
The DNA here is from genome assembly GCF_026619435.1 of Hoeflea ulvae. NCBI lineage: Bacteria > Pseudomonadati > Pseudomonadota > Alphaproteobacteria > Hyphomicrobiales > Rhizobiaceae > Hoeflea > Hoeflea ulvae. The sequence continues at coordinate 121,905 of NZ_JAOVZQ010000002.1, read as the reverse complement.
AGCCCAGCAGCGCCCGGCTGATCGCAACCATCTGCAATTCACCGCCCGACATGTTCTCGCATTCGCGGCTGAGCAGATGCTCCAGCGCCGGAAAGATCTCGATCACCTCGTCCTCGGTCCAACTGCGGAACCGGGTCTTGCGGGTGCCGAGCGCCAGATTGCGCTTGCCATTGAGCGACGGAAACACGCGACGGTCATCGGGCACCCAGGAGATCCCGAGGCGCGATATCTTGTGGGTGGGCATATGGGTCAGCTCGTGTCCGTCAAAGCTGACACGACCGGAGCGTGGCTGCGACAGCCCCAGGATCGAGCGGATCGTGGTGGTCTTGCCGGCGCCGTTGGGGCCCAGCAATGTGACAACTTCGGCTTCGCCGACCTCAATGCTGGCACCGAACAGCGCCTGCGTCTCACCGTAAAATGTTTCGATATTGTCAACTTGCAGCATCAGGCCACCTCCCCCAATGCAGAGCGCGCCACCCATTTGTTGGCTTGCAACCTGGCCGGGGTGTTTTCGTCGATGACCTGGCCCCAGTGAATCACCGAGATCCGGTCTGCAAGATCAAACAGGAAGCGCATGTCGTGCTCGATCAGCACGATGGTGTAGCGGGCGCGAAGTTTGCGGATCAAAGCCGCCAGCGCCTGCGTGGCATCGCTGCCCAGCCCGGATGTCGGTTCATCGAGAAACACGATGCGCGGTTCCGGCGCCAGCGCCACGGCAATCTCAAGCGCCCGGCGCTCGCCATAGGGAAGCTCCGCCGCCTTTTCCCAGGCCCGGTGGACAAGGCCAACCTGATCCAGCACCGCCATGGCATGCTCGATCAGCCTTGTGTTGCTGAAGACATCGCGCAACGGGTTGAGCCCGTGTTCGCGAAACTCCTTCAGCGCCAGGATGACATTCTCGATCACGACGGTGTCATCGAACAGGTTCATGATCTGGAATGAGCGCGAGATGCCGAGCCGTGCGATCTGGTGCGGCTTCTTGCCGGTGATGTCCCGCCCTTCGAAGGTGATGCGTCCGCCATCGGGCTTGTGATGGCCGGTCAGCACGTGGAAACAGGTTGTTTTCCCGGCGCCGTTCGGACCCATGATGCCGTGGACGCTGCCTTCCTCGATGGACAGGCTGATGTTTTCCAGAACCACACGGGCACCAAAGCGTTTGCGAAGGTTTTCTGCGGTAAACAGCGCCATGCTCAGGCCTCCTTCCGGCTTGCGGCAATGCCCGGAGCGGAAACTTGTGCAGGCACATTGCCAAGCCGCAAGCGAATGACATGAATGAGTCCGGCGAGCCCCTCGGGGCGGGTCATGACCATGAGCATGAACATCAGGCCGAACCACAACAGCCAGGTCTCGGTGATGCCGCCGATAATGTCGCGGGCGACGAAATACAGGATCACGCCAAGCACCGGCCCCCAGAAACTGACCAGACCACCACCCACAAGCACCATCATCACGATCAGGCCGGATTGGTGCAGGCTCATGACGTCCGGATAGGCGCCTTCCTGGGCCATCGAGAACAGCCCACCCGCGAGACCGGCAAAGCCTGCGGACAGGGTGAAGGTCAGCCATTTGATCAGCCAGACATCATAGCCGACAAAGCGCGCGCGGGTTTCGTTCTGCCGGATCGCCTGCAGCACTCGCCCGAACGGAGCGTTGACCAGCCGCCACAGCACAACTGTGACGATTGCGAGGATCCCGGCGACGAACCAGTACAGCGAAACATTGTCAGCAAGGCTGAAGCGGATCGGTCCGAGCACAAAATCGGGACGCGGAATGCCCAGCAGACCGTCCTCTCCGCCGGTGATCCCATGCAGCTTGATGGCGCTGAACCAAAAAATCTGGCCGAAGCCGATGGTCATCAGCGCATAATAGATGCCGCGGCGATGCGACAGGAACACACCGACGATTGCCGCGGCGAAAGACGCCGCCAGAATGGCGGCCAGAAGCCCGCCCCAGAGGCTGACCGTGACTTCCTGCTGGAACAGCCCGAAGGCATAGGCCCCAATGCCGAGATAGGCGCCATGGCCGAAGGAATGCAGTCCGATATAGCCAAACAGCAGATTGAACCCGAGCGCGAAGATCAGCCAGATCGCGACCTCGATTCCCAGATACTGGTAAAGCCCGACGGCCGGCAGCCAGAAAGGGGCGGTGGCAAGTGCGACCATGAACAGGCCAAACGCCGGGGTCATGGGTGACCCGCCACGGGCGGGAATATCGCTGAGAGTGATCATGCGCATCGGCTAGTTCTCCAGGGCGGATTTGCGGCCCAGGAGCCCGCGGGCACGGAAACCGAGGATGGCAATCAACAGCAGATACATCGACAGCATCGACCAGGCGGGCGCATAGGCGCCGGTGATGCCAACCGACAGTCCGACAAGGATCGCGGCGATGACTGCGCCCCAGAAGCTGCCGACCCCGCCCATGACGATAATCAGAAAGGCCGGAATGATGACGTCGACACCGATATGCGGCCGCAGACCCCAGATCGGCGCCATGACGACCCCGGCAAGTGCGGCAAGCGCTGCGCCGAAGCCGAACACCAGCAGCCGCAGCTTCGACAGATCATAACCAAGCGCGCGGACCATCTCGCTGTCATGAGCACCAGCCTTGATCGTGGCGCCATAAGGTGTCCGCTCGAGAAACAGCCAGACCAGTCCGATGGCGAGGATCGCAAAACCCGCGGCAAAGAATTTGTAGGTCGAAAAGATCAGTCCGCCCATGAAGAATGCGCCGTTGATGGCGCGCGGAACAGTCAGACTTTGCTCACCCGTGCCCCAGGCAAGGCGGATCAGCTCTTCAATCACAAGTGCTGCGCCAAAGGTGAGAAGCAGACCGTAAAGCTGTGGCTTTCCGTAGGTCGGGCGCAGGCAAAGCTCCAGCACCATGCCGGCAAAGGCCGCAAGGAACGGGCCAACGACAACCCCTATTGCATAGCGTGTGGCGATCGGCAGGTCTCCCCACCAGACGCCAAACGCACTGGACCCGAACCAGCCGCCGCCGATGGTCGTCATGGCGAAATAGGCGCCGAGCGCGAACAATGCGCCATGGGCGAGGTTGATAACCTCCATCACGCCGACGATCAGCGTGAAGCCGAGCGCAATCAGGGCAAACAAGAGCCCGAGTGTGAGCCCGTTGAGTATGTGGGGAATGAGTTCGATCATCGAGATCCTCTTGTGCCTGTAACGGCAGGAGGGTGAAACAATGCGTGGCCGGGCCGGACAGTCTGCCGGCCCATCGCCCGGCCACGCAATTTTCCGCCGCGTCAGGCGTCGAAGGTCGGCGTGTCGTCGTAGCTTTCCAGCTTGCAACTGCCGAGACTGTCCTCGTCACGCACATCTTCAGGCGCGGAACTGGTCAGGATCTTGAAGATATCATCCTCTTCCGTCGGTGCGGTATTGCCTGTTGCCAGGTAGATCGACTGCTGCACCTGATGGGTGTTCGGATCGATCACCGCATCATGGTGCTGCATCCGGCTTTCCGCAGACATCACATGACCTTCAAGCTGCTTGATCACGGCGATGTTGTTTGTGGTGCCGGCCCGCTCGATGGCTGAGATCAGGTTCTTCGTCGCCATGTAGCCATTGTAGAAGACATTGCCGGGAACGCGCATCGAGGTTTCGGGATACATCGCCTGATAACGGCCGACGAAATCCTTCACCCCCGGCAGGTCCAGCTTGTAGTACCAGGTCGTCCCGAACACACCGAACAGGTTGTCGGCAGGCAGGCCGTAGATATCGGGCCAGTCCTGCTGGTTGTTGATCCAGGCGATCTTGTCACCCATGCCGAGCTGCGCCACCTGCTGGCGCAGCGCGATCTGGTCATCACCGCCAACCGCAGCCGCAACCACATTCGGGTTGGCCTGCTGAATTTTCAGCAAAGCTGCGGTGAAGTCGCGTGTTCCCTGAGGCACGAGGATCTCGTCACTGACGGAGCCGCCATACTGGTCAATCAATGCGCGGGTGGCGCGCGCCGTGTCATGTCCCCAGACATAGTCATTGGTCAGCAGCATGAAATCGCCGCCATAGGCATCGATCGAGTTCTTGATGGATGCTTTGGAGAAATTGGCGCCGTTGCCATCCCAGACGAACTTCACCCGATGGCAGTTTTCACCCGATTCCGTCGGCGAGGACGAGTTGGTGTTGAGGTAAATCACGCCATAGCGCTGCGCCACCTGGCTGATCGCATTGGCCACGCCCGAGCTGACAGCACCGACAAGAAAGCCGCACTCCTCGCGGGTGATCATCCGCTCCGCCACACGGCTCCCCGTCGCAGCGGTTGTCTCGGTGTCGAGATGTGTCGTCTCGATCTGGCGCCCGAGAACGCCGCCTGCCGCATTGGCTTCGGCCACGGCCATCAGCATGCCGCGACGGTCGGAAGCGCCTGAATTGGCATATTGCCCGCTGGCGTCCGAGGTGAGCCCGATGCGGATCGGTTTGTCGGTCGCCTGCGCGTAAACGCGATTATGGTGCCATGGCCCGTAAAATGCGGTGAGCCCGCCGGCTGCTGCGACCGTACGCAGCACACCCCGGCGCGTAAATTTCGAATTGGACATTATTTCCTCCCAAAAACGAGCCCGCTCCTGACGGGCGAAACAAGGTCTTCCGAGACCCTCCCCGAGAAATAGAAAACCTTGTCATTAGTGTTAAAAATATTTTCAATCATCGTCAAGAAATATATTTTCGAATAGTTCGAAAGCATTTTCGCACCTCGAATTTCGTGCTATGTGGTCGGGGATGAACATGAAAAGAGAGCCGTCCTTGTCTCAAAGCACTGAAACATTCGATGCCCTGAGGCAGCGAATTCGGGATCGATTTCCAACACTTAGCCCTCATCTTCAACGCATCGCACGTGCCTCGCTCGAGGAAACCAACGCGTTTGCCCTCAACACCACGCCAGTCATCGCGGCCGAGCTTGGAATCCAGCCTTCCACGCTGATCCGCTTCGCCAAGGAACTCGGCTATTCCGGGTTCTCTGATCTTCAGCGGGTGTTCAGGCAGCGTCTGATCGAGGGCCAGGTCAATGTCCGCAACGAAGTCCTGGCCCGCGATGAAGCGGCTGCGCCGCCCGACACGCGCACCATTTTTGATGCTTGCCTGCAGGCTCACATGGAAGCGATTGAGCGATTGGCGCGCGAGTGCGATACCGAGGCTCTCAACCACGCAATCCAGATGATGCGCCAGGCCGGGCACGTCTATGTTGCCGGCCTCAGGCGCTCACGCCCGATCGCTGAGTATTTCACCTACGGCATGATCCGCGGTGAAAAGGCCTGTTCGTCGCTGGATTTCTCAGGCGGCATGGCCGGCCCCCAGATCGCCACCATAAAGCCCGATGACGTGCTCTTTGCCATCGCCTTTCCGCCCTACTCCCAGCCGGTGGTTGACGCTGTGCTCGATGCCCATGTCTCAGGCCGTCGGATCGTCGCGATGACCGACAGCGCCGAAAGCCCCTTGGCGACCTACGCGGAAGTCGCGTTGCTGCTCGGCGCCGACACCGCCACCCAGCTGCAGCCGATTTCGGGCGCCATTGCACTGGTGCAAACCCTTGTAATGGCGATCACCCGGCCCTTGAAGGCAGGTGATTGAAATCGCTGAAAGATGAACTCGGGGCAGCTTCAGGAAGTCCACCTGGCCGCGCGTTTTCGGAAAAGCGCTCAAGGACTTCATGACGCGTTTGGGGACTTGATGGCGTTGAAATTCACACCCGGACATCTGCAGTGGTTTTTCCGGCTTCGACGCTCCCGGCCGCCACTGCCGGCGCCCAGCCAATAGGCCGCTCTTCAAGCCGAAAACCCGGCGGCAGTTGCAGAATGTTTGAAACATCTCATGGCCAGGCTGCATAGGTGCGGTCACCCTGCTCGCGCCGGTGGCGCAGGACATGGCGGTACTTGCCGGGGCTCTGCCCGGATTGCCGGGTGAAGAAGCGGTTGAAGTAGGCCGGATCGACAAAGCCGAGCCGGAAGCCGATCTGGCTGACGGGAAATCCGGTGCTGGCAAGCAGCTCGCAGGCATCGCGCATGATCTCGCGGTGCAGATAGGCTTGCGGGGACAAACCGGTCGCGCGCCTGACCGCCACACCCAGCCGGTCCCGTTTGGTGCCCAATGCACGGGCGTAATCCTCGACCGTCCAGTGTTGATGCTTGTGCACGCCGGCGAGCATGAGGAAGCGTTCGGCAAGCCCCTGCGGCGAACGCTCGTGAGAGACCAGGTTTGCGCCAAGCAAGCGCCAAAGGTGCAACAGGATCAAGCCGACGTAATGTTCCATGGCTTCGAAACTGCCTGGACCACTGGTCTGTTTTTCTGCGGCTATTCCCTCCACCAATGGCATGATCGCGTCATTTGCGCCGAGCGGTTGCGACAGGGCCTGCTTGAGGACGATCCCCATCCGGTCGGCAAGCAGGCTTTCGGGCAAGGCGCGGACCAGGGTCTGCTGGGGTGCAAGCATGATGATGCCTCTGGAGCCTGCCTCGGCTGTGAGTTCGGCAGCCTTGCCGGCAGGGATCCAGACCAGCCGGGGTGCTTCGGACTGTTGGGCCTCTTCGGGCATTTCAGGCACCAGCGTCACGTTGAATCTGCCCGCGAACAACAGCACCAGGCACGCCGATCCGGCCGGCACGCCGTATCCAACCCGCGTCTGCGGGCTCTTGATACGCAACAGGGTCAGAAGCGATCGACTGTCGCCAGCAGGGGGGCTGATGTTTGTCATGGTGACAATTTCCGGCATGTGCAGCAAGAATGCAATCAATAGTACAATTCTTAGCCGCAAAAGTGCATATTCATGGGCCGGGTGCTGATTGATAATCCTATCAAGCCGAGAACGGGAGTTCGGCTGAAGCACGGCATTTTCGGGGAGAAGCATCCGCTTGTTCGAGAACATGCCGCCATTTGGGAGGAGCACTAATGACCATTACCCGACGTAACACCCTGCGCGCGCTCGCATCAGGTGTGGCAATGACCATGCTTGGGGGTGCCAACCTGGCATATTCAGCCGATGAGCCGATCAAGATCGGCTATGCCGTCGCCAAGACCGGGCCCAACGCGACGGGTGCCGGCATCACAACCATCCCCAATTATGAATTGTGGGTGAAGGACGTCAACGCGGCCGGCGGACTGACGATGCCCGACGGTTCGCAGCGCAAGATCGAGGTCATCGAATATGATGACCGCTCGTCCAATGAAGACCTGGTCCGGGCCATCGAACGTCTGGCCACCAAGGACAAGGTCGACCTGATCCTGCCGCCCTGGGGCACTGGCTCGAACCTCGCCATCGCACCTTTGATGGACCGGTTCGGCTATCCCCAGCTCGGTGTGACCGCTGTGACCGACAAGGCACCCGAATTTGCTGCAAGATGGAAGCGCAGCTACTGGATGCTTGGCGGCGGGCATGATTATGCCAAGGGTCTCGCCGATGTGCTGAAAGCAGCCGTTGCGGACGGCACGATCAACAGCAAGGTCGCCATCGTCTCGGTTGCCGACGGCTTCGGCATCGATCTTGTCAACGGCGCCCGCCCGGCTTTCGAGGAAGCCGGCCTGGAGATTGCCTACGACAAGACCTATCCGCTCGGCACCTCTGACTTTGCCGCCCTGATGGCGGAAGCGCAGCAGAGCGGCGCCGACAGCTTCGTCGCCTTTTCCTATCCGCCGGACAGTTTTGGAATGACCAAGACCGCTCAGTCGATGGGTTACAATCCAAAGGTGTTCTATGTCGGGGTCGGCGGCGCGTTCCCGATCTACGGCAAGATTGCCGACGGAAAGCAGGAAGGCGTGATGTCGATTGGCGGCGTCGATGCGGCGTCCCCGGCGATCAAGGACTATTTTGCCCGCCACACGGACAGCGCCGGCGCACCGCCTGACAGCTGGGCCTCGGCGATCACCTACGCCTCGCTCGAGATGCTGGCGCAGTCGATCGAGCGCGTTGGCCTCGACCATGCCAAGCTGGCTGAAGAACTGTCGACCGGCACGTTCAGCACGGTCATCGGCGACGTCAAGCTGGAAGACAACCAGCTGCGCGATCTCTGGTGGGTCGGACAATGGCAGAACGGCACCTTTGTGGCCGTGAATCCTGCCGGCAAGCAAGGCGCCGTCGCTGCAGTTGTTCCCAAGCCGGACTGGTAAAACAACGCGCATCAGAAGGGCGGCCACGCTTGGCGGCCCTTCTTTTCCCGAAATCGACAAAGGCGGAACATCGCAATGACGACGCTTGTGCTCGGCCTGGTGCTGGGCGGCACCTATGCGCTGCTGGCGCTCGGGCTGACGCTGCAATACGGCATCGCCCGGATCATGAACCTTGCCTATGGCGAGGTGACATTGCTCGCCGCTTTCGTTCTGGTCTTCCTGTTCCAGTCGGCGGGCCTGTCGCCGCTGATCTCGATCCTGCTGATCGGTCCGGCCGGCTATCTGATGGGCTCGCTTCTCTATGCCGTGATGATGCGGCCGCTGGTGCAGCGGGCGGAGGGAAAAACCGGCAAGCTGGAAGTGGATTCGATTCTCGCCACATTCGGGCTGCTGTTCGTCCTTCAAGGCATCATGCTGGTGCTGTTTGGCGCCAATTTCACGTCGATTTCCTATCTGGACCAGGGCGTCGACGTGTTTGGCGTCTCTGTTGCGCTGAACCGGCTGATTGCCTTTGCGATCTGTCTTGTCGCCGGCCTTTCGCTGGTCGTGCTGCTCGCCCGCAGCCGTTGGGGGCTGATCCTGCGTGCAGTGGCGTTGACCCCGGGTTCGGCTCCGCTTGTCGGCATTGACGTCAACAAGGTCAGCCGCCAGGGCTTTGCGCTCGGCACCGCACTGGCCTCGATCGGCGGCGCAAGTGTTGCCATGTACCAGACCTTTTCGGCCAATGATGGTGTGGTTTTCACCATGAAGGCGCTGATCATCGTCATCATGGGCGGGGTCGGCAATGTCGTCGGCGCACTTGCCGCAGGCTTTGCCCTGGGATTGGTGGAAACCTTCGTTGCCACCATGTTCGACCCCGGACTGACACTCGCCGCCACATTTTCGATCTTTCTCATCGTCCTGATCTGGCGTCCGCAAGGCCTGTTCGGGAGGCGCTCATGATCCGTCCGGCCTTCGCCCTTCTGGCGCTTGCGGTGCTCGCAATCGTGCCGCTGTTCGTGTCCGACTACGAACTGGGCTTGATGATCGGCATGGCCACCTATGTGGCGCTGGCGTCAGCCTGGGCCTTGTTTTCAGGCCATACCAATTACATCTCGCTGGCGACCGTGGCTTTCTACGGAACCGGCGCCTACACCGTCGCCGTGCTCAACGAGTCCCTGCCTTACCCGGTGGTGATATTGTGTGCAGGCCTCATCGGCGCCGCAATGGCGTTGCTGGTGGGACTTTCCACCTTGCGTCTTTCCGGCATCTATTTCGTGATCTTCACCTTTGGTCTGGCCGAACTGGTGCGCCAATTGATCACCTGGTACGAGGTGACCATCACCGGCACGCTGGGCCGTTACATCTTTCTCGACCTGACCGCGCGCGACATCTACTGGCAGATGCTGGCGCTGGTGGCGATTGCCATCGGCCTGACCGCATGGATCAACCGGTCGCGGCTGGGGCTGGCGCTCCGGGCAATCGGTGATGACGAAGTGGTTGCGGCCCATTCGGGGATTCCGCTGGCGCGTACCAAGCTGTTCGCCTTTACGCTTTCGGCGACGCTGATCACCCTTGTCGGCGCTGTCGCCTCGCCGCGCTGGGTCTATGTCGAACCGCTGATCGTGTTCAATCCCACCGTCAGCTTTCTCACGGTGATCATGGCGCTTCTGGGCGGCGCCAACAGGTTGTGGGGACCGTTGGTGGGTGCCATTCCGCTGTTCCTGCTGTTTGAATGGCTGTCGGTCAATTTCCCCGATACCTATCCGATCTTCCTCGGACTGATGTTCATCGCGGTCGTCTTCGTTCTGCCAAACGGCATTCTTGCCGGACTGGACAATCTGCGGGCGTCACTCAAGCGGAGCAAGTCATGACCCTTTTGCAGATCGACAAGATCGCCCGGAATTTCGGCGGACTGAAAGCCGTGGATCAGGTTTCCTTCGACATCGAAAGCGGCACGATCATGGGCCTTCTGGGACCCAACGGCTCGGGCAAGACCACATTGCTCAACCTGATCTCCGGTTTCCTCTCACCGTCGGCGGGCAGGATCGTGTTCAACGGACGCGATCTGGCTGGTGCCAGGCCCGACAAGATCGCCCGCGCCGGTATCGCCCGGACGTTTCAGCTGGTCAGGATCCTGCCGTCACTGACGCTGCTGGAAAATGTCATGCTGCCCGCAGTCTTCGGCCACCGTTCGCATTGGGGCAAGGACGCCGACCGGGTGGCGCGCGCCGCACTGGACAAAACCGGGCTCGGTGATCGCGCCGCAGCAAGCGCAGGCGACCTCAATTACATCGACCAGAAGCGGCTGGAACTGGCGCGCGCGCTGGCGGCCGAGCCCGAGCTGTTGCTTCTTGACGAATGGCTCGCCGGTCTCAACCCGACCGAACTGCAGGAAGGCATCGGCCTGATCCGCTCGCTGTCGGGTTCGGGCATTTCGATCATCATGGTCGAGCACATCATGGATGCGGTGCGGGCGCTGTGCCCGCGCTGCGCGGTGATGAACGCAGGCAAGCTGATCGCCGATGGCGAGACAGCCGGTGTGCTGTCAGACAAAGCCGTGATTGCGGCCTATCTGGGGGACACGGCAGATGCTTGAAGTTCGCGATATCAGCGTCATTTATGGCAAGCATGTTGCCATCGATTCGATCTCGCTTGATGTCGGCGAGGGCGAGATGGTGGCGATCCTGGGCGCCAATGGTGCGGGCAAATCCTCGTTGCTGGGCGCCATCGGCGGCCGAATCAGACCGGCAGGCGGTCAGGTGCTGTATCACGGCCGCGACATTCTCGCATTGCAACCGCATCAGGTGGTGGAACATGGCATTGTCATCGTGCCGGAAGGCCGTGGCATCTTTCCGCTGTTGTCGGTTGCCGAGAACCTGAAGCTCGGGGCGCTGCCAAAACGCGCCCACGCCGATGCCAGGAGAAATCTGGATCTTGTTCTGACGCTCTTTCCCAGGCTGGCCGAACGCCAGACCCAACTGGCGGGAACCATGTCGGGCGGCGAACAGCAAATGGTCGCCATCGGCCGCGCCATGATGTCGGCGCCAGAGCTGCTGCTGCTTGATGAACCCTCGCTCGGACTGGCTCCGATCGTGGCGCAGGAGGTGTTTGCGGCCTTGGCCAAGATTGGCGAGACAGGCATGACCATCGTCATTGTCGAACAGAACGCCCGCGCCACACTGGCGCTGGCCGACCGCGCCTATTTGATTGAGACCGGCTCGATTACCGGCTCCGGCGCCGCATCCGATTTGCGCAGCGATCCGGCTGTCATTCGCGCCTTTCTGGGCGGAAACAAGAACTCCACAACGAGGCACAGCACCATGAAAAATCTTGACCTCTACATCGACGGAAAGCACGTCGCCGCGTCCAACAACGCCACCTTCGAGCGGAAGAACCCGGTGACCGGAGAAACCGTGACGATTGCGGCGGCGGCGTCGCTTGACGACGCGGCCAAAGCGGTTGACGCCGCAGCCAGGGCGTTTCCGGCCTGGTCGGAAACCGGGCCGGCGGAGCGGCGCAAGATGCTGCTTGATGCGGCGGCGTCTCTTACCGGTCGCGCCGATGATATTGTGAAGGCCATGGGCGAGGAAATCGGCGCAACCGAGGGCTGGGCCCGGTTCAACGTCATGCTGGCGTCGAACATGCTGATCGAGGCCGCTTCGCTGACCACGCAGATCAAGGGCGAAATCATTCCGTCAAACCGGCCGGGATCGATGGCGATGGCTGTTCGTCAGCCTGCGGGCGTGGTGCTGGCCATGGCGCCGTGGAACGCCCCGGTCATTTTGGGCATACGCTCGATCGCCACGCCTCTGGCCTGCGGCAACACCGTGGTGATGAAGACGTCCGAATTGTGCCCGCGGACGCACGCCTTGATCATCGAGGCGGTGGCGCAGGGCGGCCTGCCGGACGGCGTGCTGAACGCGATTTCCAATGCACCCGAAGATGCGCCGGCTCTGGTCGAGGCGATGATCGCAAACCCGGCGGTGCGACGGATCAATTTCACCGGTTCGACGCGGGTCGGCAAGGTGATCGGCGAACTGGCGGGCCGCCATCTCAAGCCGGCATTGCTGGAACTTGGCGGCAAGGCTCCGATGATCCTGCTCGAGGATGCCGACGTCGATGCGGCAGTCGCTGCGGCCGGTTTCGGCGCCTATATGAACCAGGGCCAGATCTGCATGTCGACCGAACGCATCATTGTGGTCGGCTCGGTCGGCGACACGTTTGTCGAGGCGTTCTCGAAGAAGGTGGCGCAGCTCACGGCCGGAGATCCTCGCGAAGGCTCATCGCCGCTTGGCTCGCTTGTCAATCTCAGCGCGGCTGAACGGATCCGGGACCTGATAGAGGACGGCGTGGCCAAAGGCGCCAAACTCATTGCCGGTGGCGGCAAAGGCACCATTTTAAACGCCGTGGCGCTTGATTACGTCACTCCCGACATGCGGCTTTACACCGAGGAAAGCTTCGGACCGGTGGTCAGCATCATTCGCGCCGGTTCGGTTGACGAGGCTGTGCGGATTGCCAATGACAGCGAGTTCGGGCTGTCCTCGGCTGTGTTCAGCAAGGATATCATGCGTGCCATGAGTGTCGCCAAGCGCATCGAAAGCGGCATCTGCCACATCAATGGCCCGACCGTGCATGATGAAGCGCAAATGCCCTTCGGTGGTGTCAAGGCTTCCGGCTATGGACGATTTGGCGGAAACTGGGGCATTGCCGAATTTACCGAACTGAGATGGATCACAATTCAGGACGGCACCCCGCATTATCCGATCTGAAGGGCCTGGTTCTGTCGCAAACCGTCATTCTGGCCTCGATGGGACGCTTGCGAGCTGACCATCAAGCGGCCCGGATTTCGAATTGCTCAGCGATTGACGGGCGCGGATTATAGGCAAACCTCGCCTGCCGCTTGCGCATCATATGAACCATTTCGATGCTGACGAGTATGGCCCGGGCGCTCGCTATCGACTTGACGCCGAGCATTGAGCGGACCCGGAGCTTGATATGCCGATGGTCCTGCTATCCGGCTATTGAGATACTTCGTCCTACAGATGCGAATTGGTTTGGGCGAACGTCGCGTCCTGTCGCGGAGGCGGTCTTCTAGATCGCAGGCCACAATTGCCTCGTGATTTGTCTGGCTGCCGACCGGTCTCCACGTCCATCAGGCTTGACCACCCAGGAACTCGTCTGACTTGTAGTGGTCGCTTACAGTTTTGAGGGTTTCGATGAAACGATCGACATAGTCGCTCTTTTGGCCGGTTTCCGAAACGACGAGCGTGAGTTCAAATTCCGTCTCCGTGTCGAACCGCCGCACGATCCCTCCGCGCAAGCGATGAACATGCGCGGCGAACGAATCCACGATGGCTATTCCGCAGCCTCTTTCCACCAGCGCCCAGGTGCTCTTGCTCAGATGGACGCGCAGGCGCACCACAGGAGGGGGCGAGACGCTTGAAAGGGCCCGGTCAAGCATCAGACCCGATACGGAGGTTTCCGCATAACCGATCAGATGGCGTCCGGCCAGATCGCCCGGGCGGATGCACTGCTTGTCGCTCAAGGGGTCATTGACGGGCAGGAGGCAGTAATAGGGGAAACGGTCGCGCCACATCACGCGCGCGCCCACCGTCGGCTGGCGAAGCGAGACCAGCCCGAGAGCGTAGGACCCGCCGCGAACACGCGGAATGATGTGATTGCTGTGGGCGGACTGCAGATCGACACTTGTGTCGCTGAAATCGCTCGTGAGCTTTGCGACAATTTCGGGCAGCATCGTGGTCGCGATCACCGGCATCGCAGCGACCGTGACCGCGTCGATTTCGCCGCTGGCAATCCTGGCTACCTGCGCCTCTATTTCCCGCAGGCCGATAAAGGCACGATCAACCTCGGCGAGAAGGCCAAAAGCCTGTTTGGTCGGGGTTGCCCGATTTCCCCCGCGCTGGAAAAGCGTGAGCCCGGTCTGCAATTCAAGTTCGCGAATATGGCGCGACACCGCAGGTTGCGAGATTCGCAGCCGCTGGGCTGCGCCGATGAGCGAGCCGTACAGCATGACTTCACGAAAAACTTCCAGCGACCGTTGGCTCAGCATAACTTTTCCGGATGCAACCTTCAGATAATGATATTTGACTTAGGCTTAGCACACTGGCTAGCTGCTCATCTATACCACCTTGGAGGTTTTCCGACAGAAGAAGACCGAGGTCGAACAGCGCATCCCGCGCACCGCGCGGCATTCAGAAATCAGCCCAAATTCGGAGGTTAAAGCAATGAAAAGAACAAGACTAGCGCTCATGCTGCTCACAACGGCAATGGGACTGGCCGCTGCCCAGCCGTCCTTCGCGGAAGGCACATTGAGATACGGAATGGCTGCCCAGGATCTGGGCACGATGGACCCGCATCGCGCGACCACCACGCCCGACAAGCCGATCACCGGCTGGCTGTTCAACGGACTTGTTCGTTTCAAGCCCGGCTCCGACGATATCGGCGCCCTGGAGCCTGATCTGGCAGAAAGCTGGGAAAGCAGCGACGACGGACTGGTCTGGACCTTCAAGTTGCGCGAGGGCGTCAAGTTTCATCATGGTTTCGGCGAAGTGACAGCTGATGACGTGGTGTACTCGCTCGACCGAAGCGCCAATCCCGACACTTCGGCCTTCTCCTCCGATTATCGCGCGATCGACAAGATCGAGGCGGTGGATCCGATGACGGTGCAGATTACCCTCAAGCAGCCGGTGCCATCCTTGCTGGGCCTGGTGGCCAATTACCACGGCGGCAACATCGTCTCGAAGAAGGCGGCCGAGGAACGCGGCGCCGACTTCGCAACTCAGCCGGTCGGCACCGGACCGTTCATGGTGGAAGAATACGTCCCGCAGGAACGGGTGACGTTCGTCGCGAACCCGGACTATTTCCGGGGCGCGCCCAAGCTTGACGGCATCGAGTTCCGCTACATTCCGTCCGACTCCTCCCGGGACCTGGCTCTGAAGGCCGGAGAGCTTGACGTTTCCTATGGGCGTCAGGATCAGGAATGGATCAACTCCATCAAGGGGGCTGAGGGTTTGGTCGTCGACATCATGCGGCCGGCCGAACTGCAGCAGTTCCACCTCAACACAAGTTCGGCGCCGCTTGACAACATCGAGGTCAGACGTGCCGTTGCCACGGCTCTCAATCGTGAGGAGTACATCCAGTTCATCGGGGAAAGCCTGGCGCAGCCAGCGGGTTCGGTCATACCCAATGGCAACCTGGGCTGGGACAACTCAACCCCCATTTACGGCGAAGGCAATGCCGAGGCGGCTGCCAAGATGCTGGCCGATGCCGGGTTTGCGGACGGGATTTCGCTGAAGATGGTGCAGACGTCGCTTCCCACCATGCTGGGCGTGGCCCAGGTGGCGCAAGCCCAGTTGGCGCTTGCGGGTATCGATCTGCAGCTTGATGTGGTCGATCACCAGACATTCCACGCGCAGATCCGCGAGGACCGCTCTCAGATTGTGTACTACTCGGCCGCGCGCTTCCCGGTCGCCGATGTGTTTCTGAGCCAGTTCTTCCACTCGGATTCCATTGTTGGCACCCCCACGGCGTCGATCAACTTCTCCCATTGCGACGTGGCGGACGAGGAAATCGTCAGCGCACGCTCGGAAACGGATCCGGCCAGACAGAAGGAACTCTGGGCATCCGCGCAGAAGAAGATCATCGAGAACATCTGCGCCGTGCCGCTGTACGAGCAGCTGATCGCCTACGGACGGCGCAGCAATGTGGACTGGGGCTACGAGTTGCAGGCAGAGATGCATCTCGGACCGGTGGTCACAGAACTGACCGAACTCAAGTAACCCAAGCGAAAGGCGAGATCATGCTTCGCTATGTCGGCCAGCGGCTTCTGACACTGATACCGACGCTTATCGCAGTCCTGACTCTGGCCTTTGTGTTGGTGCGCATCGTCCCGGGCGATCCGGCCCTGATCATCCTGGGTGATCAGGCCACGCCCGAGGCGATCGCGCGGTTTCACCAGGCCACCGGTCTCGACCTGCCGATCTGGCAGCAATATCTCGCCTTCCTTTCACAACTCGCCCGGGGTGACCTCGGCGCGTCGATGATCTCCAACCGTCCGGTTCTGACCTCCATCCTCGAGGTCCTTCCCTATACCCTGGAACTGTCTCTGGCGGGCGTGTTCGTGGGCGTCACGCTGGGCGTGCCGCTCGGCGTCATCGCGGCCCGGTCCAACGGGGGATGGGTCGACTGGGCGGTTCGGATTTTCACGCTTGGCGGGCTGTCCTTTCCAGCCTTCGTCTCTGCCGTAATGATGCTGCTGGTTTTTTCCGTTTGGCTGGGGTGGTTTCCGGTGATTTCGTCAGGCAAACCATTTTCCGATCCGATGGGCAGGCTGATGTCGCTGGCCTTGCCTGCGCTCAATCTGGGGCTGGTGATGATGGCCTATGTAGCGCGCGTCACCCGCGGCGGCATGATGAACATCATGCGGGCGGATTTCATCCGGACAGCCAAGGCCAAGGGCGTCCCCGCCAGCCGCATCGTCTGGAAGCATGCCCTGCGCAATGTCCTGCTCGCCGTCGTAACCTTCACGGGGCTCTATTTCAGCGTTCTGATCGGCAACTCGGTCCTGACCGAGATCGTCTTCAACAGGCCGGGCCTTGGCAAGCTGGTGATCGGGGCGCTGGAGCGGCGCGACTACACGTTGTTGCAGGGACTGGTCGTGGCCTATGCGATCCTGGTTGTGCTGGTCAATGCATTGACCGACCTTTGCTACAGGTTTGCCGATCCGAGGGTGAAGACCGGATGACCGACATGACCAGCGCCACTCACCCCGCTCGCAAGTCCCGCAGCCCCGGCTGGATCGCCATCTGCATCGGCGCCACGATCATGATCATCGTGCTCCTGGCAGCCGTGTTCGCGCCGTTCATCGCGCCGCATGACCCTTATGCCCAGTCGATGCTGGCGCGTTTCCGTCCGCCATCGGCAGACTACTGGCTGGGCACCGACCGGTTCGGCCGCGACACCTTTTCACGCATACTCTACGGATTGCGGATCACACTCTGGACAGCTCTCGCGTCGACCGTGCTGGCGATGGTGGCGGGCACCGCCGTCGGCATCCTGTCGGGCTATTACGGGGGCCGCATTGATCGCTGGATTTCGGCCGCCAACGATCTGCTGATGAGTTTTCCGCAAATGGTGGCCGGCATTATCATTGTCGCGCTGTTGGGTCCGGGGATCACCAATCTGATCATCGCCATTGCGATCACCGCCTTTCCGGCTTTTTACCGGATGGCGCGCTCGGCTGCCCTTGCCCTGCGGGACCGCGACTACATCGATGCCTGCCGGGTGCTGGGCTATTCGGACTCGCGCATCGTGTTCCGTCATATCCTGCCTGAAACGCTCGATGACATGATCATTGTCGCAACGCTCTGGCTTGCGACCGCCGTGCGCACCGAAAGCTCGCTGGCCTTTATCGGCCTCGGGGCTCCACCGCCGGCGGCGACCCTGGGTGGTCTGGTGCGCGAGGGATTTGACAACCTCCTGGATTATCCAGGGCTCGCCATCTGGCCTTCGGTCGCCATCCTCGTGGTGATGATCGGTCTCAACCTGGTGGGTGACGGGCTTCGAGATGCCAATGATCCGAGGGCGTCGGCATGAGTGTGCTCAGTGTCGAAAACCTTCGCACCACGCTTCGGCTCGACGAACGTGATTGCCACGCCTTGCGAGAAATCTCGTTTGAGGTCGCTGACGGGGAAACCCTTGCAATCGTCGGCGAAAGCGGTTGCGGCAAGAGCCTGCTCGCCATGTCTATCATGGGACTTCTTCCCTCCGTCGCCGCGATCACCGAAGGCCGCGTTATCCTCGATTCCGTCGCGATCGAAGCACTGCCGGAAGTCCGGATGGAGAAGATCCGAGGCGCAAGGATCGGCATGGTGTTCCAGGAGCCAATGACGGCGCTTAACCCTGTCCTGAGCGTCGGCGAGCAGATCGCCGAGCCGCTGCGTGATCACCTCGGTATGGGCAAGCGCGAAGCTCGAACCGCAGCGATTGCCTTGATGGAGAAAGTGCGGATCCCGTCTGCCGCCAGCCGGTACAATTCCTATCCGCACGAGTTCTCCGGCGGCATGCGCCAGCGTGTGGTAATTGCGCTGGCGATCGCATGTCACCCCCGTCTGCTGATTGCGGACGAACCGACAACGGCGCTCGATGTGACCGTACAGCGCCAGATTCTCGATCTTCTCGATCTTTTGCAGGGCGAGGGAAAGATGGGCATGCTGCTCATCACCCACAATCTGGGGATCGTGGCCGGTCACGCTGACCGCGTCGTCGTGATGTATGGCGGCGATCTGGTTGAATCCGCGTCCGTCCAGGAGCTTTTCCGCCGTCCCGCGCACCCCTATTCCCGCGCGCTTCTCGCCAGTTTGCCCAGGGTCGACCGGGATTTGTCGGAACTGGCCTCGATTCCGGGAAGGGTGCCATCCCTTCCGAGCATGCCGGATGGATGCCGGTTCATGGACAGGTGTCCGCATGCGATGGAGATATGCCACAAGATGCCGCCGCCGGTCACGCTGGAAGGCACGCCGGACCATACTGTCCGCTGCTGGCTGCACGTCAATGGAGGCGACAATGCTTCTTAGTGTCGATGACCTGCGTGTGACCTATTCAATCCGCAGGGGCTGGCCCGTGCCGAGGACCTATCCGCTGAAGGCCGTGGATGGGGTGAGTTTCAAAGTCGACGAAGGCGAGGCGCTCGGCATCGTCGGCGAGAGCGGCTGCGGAAAGTCCACGGTCGCGCGTGCAATTCTGCGGCTGGTCAAGCCCAGCGGCGGCACAGTGGTTTTCAACGGAACCGACATTTCCCAAATGGCTGTGCGCCAGTTGCGGCATCTGCGTCCCAAACTGCAGATGATCTTCCAGGATCCTGCGGCGTCGCTGTCGCCCCGGATGCGCATCGGCGACGCGCTCGCGGAAGCTATCCGCGTGCACAAGATCGCTTCGGGTGCAGCCATCAATGGGCTCGTGCACAGCGCGTTGAGCGAAGTCGGTCTGCCGCCGGAAGCCGCCAGCCGTTTCCCTCACGAGTTCTCTGGCGGCCAGAAGCAACGGATCGGCATCGCCCGGGCTCTCGTTCTTTCACCCAGCATGATCATCGCCGACGAGCCGGTCTCGGCGCTTGATGTTTCGGTTCAGGCCCAAATTCTCAACCTGATGGCGCGCCTGAAAAAGGAACGGAACATAGCCTTCGTTTTCATTTCCCACGATCTCGGCGTTGTCCGTCACTTCTGTGAGCGGACCGCCGTGATGTATCTGGGGCAGGTGATCGAGAGCGGGGCCACGCGGGCGGTCTTCGACGCGCCGGCTCATCCTTATACCCGGCTGCTACGCAGCGTGTCGCCAGTGCCGGATCCGGAATGGGTGGCCAGTTCCCAAGTTTTGGAAGGCGAGCCGCCTTCACCGCTCGATCCGCCCAGCGGATGCCGGTTTCATCCCCGATGTCCCTTTGTAACAGAGCGATGCCGCTCGGAAACGCCCGTGTTGCGACCGGTGATGGGGCGGCTTGTCGCCTGCCACCACGCGGAATCGCTTCCGCCGGTGGAGGCATGACCATGTCACGCGATGTCATCCACTCCAGCCACTGGGGCGCATTCTACGCACGGAAAGACCGCGATGGGCTGAAGCTTACGCCGCACGAGGGCGATCGCGCACCAAATCCGATGCTGCAAAACTATCGCAACGCCCTGGATCATCCCGCGCGTGTGCTCCGGCCGGCGATCCGGGAAAGCTGGCTCCGGTACGGCCCGGGTCCGCGCCCGCGCCCGATCGGTGAGCCCTTCGTCGAGGTGAGCTGGGAAAAAGCCTCCGAACTGCTGGCGGGTGAGGTGAAGCGCGTGCGAGCCGACTTCGGCGCGGCGAGCGTGTATGGCGGATCTTATGGCTGGGCCAGCGCGGGGCGCTTCCACCATGCCCAGAGCCAGATCCACCGGTTTCTCAACAGCGTGTTCGGGGGCTATGTCACCGGGGTGAGCAGCTATAGCGCCGGTGCGTCCGCGCCGTTGCTGCCTAGACTGATCGGCAGCTTCGGCGAGATCTCGCGAAACACCGTTTCCTGGAAACAGGTTGTGGCAGAAACAGAACTCATCGTCAGTTTCGGCGGCATGCCGCCGCGCAACTCGGCCATCGGCAATGGCGGCGTCAGCGATCATATCGAACATGATGCCATGCGCCGGATATCGGCCCGCGGCGGGGTGTTTCACCTGGTCTCGCCCATTTGCGACGACATGCCGGCCGACATCGGCACCGTGTGGCATCCGATACGGCCGGGCACGGACACCGCGCTCATCCTGGCGATGGCTTTCGTGTTGCAGGATGAAGGTCTTGCCGACACGAAGTTCCTGAAAACCCATTGCGTGGGCTATGAGCGATTCCGCGAGTACCTGGTCGGCGCCACCGACGGTGGCCCGAAAACGCCGGCATGGGCGGAGGCAATCACCGGCATTTCCGCCGAAACGATTGCGACACTCGCGCGCGAACTCGTTCGGCGAAAGTCGCTGATTTCCGTCGCGCACGCGATTCAGCGCGCGGAGTTCGGCGAGCAGCCGCTCTGGGCGGCCCTTGCTCTGGCGTCGATGGTCGGACAGATCGGTCTGCCCGGTCGCGGATTCACCTATGCCTTCGGGTCGCTTGCCCATACCGGACGCCAGAAGGTCGCGGTTCCGATACCGGTCATGCCGCAGGGGAAGAATAGCTGTTCCGAGTGGATACCCGTTGCATCGATTTCCGACATGCTGCTCAATCCCGGGGCGCCGTTCAGCTTCATGGGACAGGAGCGAACCTTCCCGGACATTCGCCTGCTGTGGTGGGCCGGGGGAACCCCTTTCATCACCATCAGGATCTCCATCGTCTGTCGCAGGCGATCGGTCGGGTCGATACCTTTGTTGTGCAGGAACAGGCCTGGACCGCCACTGCGAAGTCCGCCGACATCGTCTTGCCGATCTCCTTCTCGCTTGAACGCTCGGACTTTGGCGGTACCCGCAATGATCCGCGTCTGTTTGCGATGCAGCAGTTGTGCGAACCGAGAGGCGAGGCGCGTTCCGACCACGAGGCGCTGGCGGCCGTGGCCGAAGCGATGGGACCGGAAGAACATGCAGGATTTACCGAAGGCCGCTCGCCGGACCAGTGGCTGCGCCATCTTTATGAGCCGACCCGCAAGGCGCTTGAGGAACGGGGCCTTGATGCGCCGGATTTCGATGAGTTCTGGCGCAGGGGGTGGATCGATCTGCCCTGCGAGGCTGACAGCGGCGGGTTCCTCGAAGCCTTTCGCAAGGCGCCTGTGGACCGCCCTCTCGGCACGCCCAGCGGTAGGATCGAGATCTTCAGCCAGGAAATTGCCGCCTACGGCTATGATGATGCGCCCGGCATGCCCGTTTGGCGTCCGCATCTGCGCGCACCCGATGCGCGATACCCATTCCATCTGATTGCCAATGCGCCTTCGACGCGGCTTCACAGCCAGCTGGATTTCGGGGAAACCTCTTGCCGGGCAAAGGTGGCTGGTCGCGAAAAGCTGCGGTTGAACCCGGCCGATGCCTCGGCGCTCTCACTGAAAAATGGCGACGTTGCGCGCGTGGAAAACGATTGCGGCGCCTGCCTCGCAGGCGTCGAGATTACCCCGAGCGTTCGGCCCGGCGTCGCGCACCTGCAAACCGGAGCCTGGTTCGACCCCCAACCGGATCCCGAAGGGACGGCACGTGTCTTCTGCGCGCATGGCTCGGCAAATGTGCTTACGCCCGACAAGGGCACCTCGCAATTGACGCGGGGCTGTACCGGCCAGGTCAGCAGGGTCGCCGTGCGCAAATGGACAGGTGCCCTGCCGCCCGTGCGCGCCTTTGATCCCCCCTGTTTTGTCACCCTAGAAAGAGAAGGAACCGGCGATGAGTGATGCGCACCGCAACCGAGAACTTGCGGAGAATGTGAGGATCGAGACGCGCGCCTGGATAGACGGCGCTGCGGTTCCCGCGCGTTCCGGGAAGACCTTTGCGACCCTCAACCCTGCCACCGGCGCCCTGTTGGCCGAAGTTTCCGCCTGCGACGGTGCGGATGTCGATCATGCAGTCAGGGCCGCGCGCAGGGCCTTTGATGACGGCGCATGGTCGCGCTGCGACCCCGCGCAGCGCAAGGATGTCCTGTTGCGGTTTGCCGCATTGTTGCGCGAGCGCGGCGAGGAGCTGGCACTGCTTGAAGCGCTCGACAGCGGCAAGACCATCCGGGACTGCCGCAATGAGGTGGCGCACGAGGTGCCGCATTTCTTCCAATGGTACGCCGAAACCATCGACAAGACATTTGGCCGCGTGGTGCCGACCGGGCCGGAGGCGTTCTCGATGATCGTCCAGGAGCCGATCGGCGTGGCGGGTCTCATCGTTCCGTGGAACTTTCCCCTGCTGATGGCGGCGTGGAAGCTGGCGCCGGCGCTGGCCACGGGCTGTTCCGTGATTCTCAAACCGGCCGAGCAGTCCTCTCTAACGGCTCTGCGGCTTGGAGAGCTTGCAGCGGAAGCCGGCGTCCCCCCCGGAGTGCTGAACATTCTCCCGGGTCTTGGCGAAGTCGTCGGACAGGCGATCGGACGACACCCGGATATCGACACGGTGTCCTTCACCGGTTCGGGCGAAGTCGGCGCGTTCCTGCTCGGCTATGCCGCAGAGACCAACATGAAGCCTGTCGGCCTGGAGCTGGGGGGCAAGAGCCCGTTCATCGTGCTTGAACAGGCGCGTATCACCGACGAGATGATCGAGGCCTCGGTGATGGCGGCGTTCTGGAACGGCGGTCAGAACTGTTCCGCCAATATGCGCCAGATCGTTCATCGCAGCCGCTATGAAGAGTTTGTGGAACGGACCCTGGAACGGGTGAAGAAGCTTCAGGTGGGTGACCCCCTCGATCCGGCCACGGACATGGGAGCGATGATCACTGCCGAGCATCGGGACCGGGTCGCAGGCTATCTGAGGTCGGGGGTCGAAGAGGGCGCGCAGGTCCTGCTCGGGAGCGCGGACCTGGACGACAGTCCCGGCTTCTTTCTCAAGCCGACAATATTCGACGGCGTCACGCCCGGCATGAAGATCGCCAGGGAGGAAATCTTCGGGCCGGTCATGGGCCTCATGAAGGTTGACAGCGATGACGCTGCCTTGAAGCTGGCTGCAGATACGGAGTTCGGCCTTCATGCCTCTGTTTTTACCCAGGACATTGACCAGGCGTTCCGCTTCGCCCGTGCGTTGCCTGTAGGCACCGTCTCGGTGAATTGCTTCTCCGAAGGTTCGGTCGCGACCCCCTTTGGCGGCTATCGCAGATCAGGATCGCTTAGCCGCGACAACGGTCTGGAAGCGCTGGCGCAGTATCAGCAGACCAAGACCATCTGGATAGGTTTGGAGACCGGCAAATGACCCTTTCAGTACCGGTCGCCGCCTTTGAGGGCGACGCCACGCTTCCGCTCTCGGCGGATGTCGTCGTTATCGGCGGAGGCATTGTCGGCGTCATGACAGCGCTGGAGCTGGCAGAAGCAGGGGTGTCGGTTGCTCTTTGCGAGAAAGGGGTGATCGCTGGAGAGCAATCCAGCCGCAACTGGGGATGGGTGCGCCAGATGGGACGGGAAGAGGCTGAACTGCCGCTGGCCAGCGCCTCACTGGCACTCTGGCGCGTCATGGATACACGGATCAAGGGAACAACGGGATTCCGGCAGGCAGGAATCACCTATGCAGCCTTTACCCGGCGCGATGCGGACCACTGGATGCGCTGGCACGAGATCGGCAATCGATACGGTATCGAAACCACCCTGTTGAACAGTGAGCGGGTGAAAGCCGGAACTCCCGAGCTGGCGGGTGACGTGCGCATGGCGCTGTGGTCGCCGCAAGACGGCTATGCCGAACCCTGGTTGGCCGTTCCCGCCATGGCACAGGCGGCGCGCGGGGCCGGTGTCGCGGTCGTCACCCAGTGCGCCGTCCGGTCTCTCGATATTGAGGGGGGACGCGTGACCGGTGTCGTCACGGAACGCGGCCGCATCCGCGCGCAGAAGGTGGTGATAGCCGCGGGCGCATGGAGCCGCACCCTGCTTGGCAATCACGACATCGACTTCCCCCAGTTGCGGCTCATCGGCACGGTTGCGCGCGTTGTCGGTGCGCAGGGCCTGCCTGACCATCCGTTCGGGACCGAAAATTTCTCCTTTCGTCCCCGCCTTGATGGCGGCCATACACTGACCCTGCGAAACGCCAATATCGCCGAGATTGTCCCTGACAATTTCCGCCTGTTTCGCCAGTACCTTCCCAGATTGATCGAGAACTGGCGGGAATTCCATCTGCGTATCGGTCCCTCGTTCCTCAAGGACCTTTCGCTTTCAAGACACTGGGACGCGGACAGGCCGACGATCTTCGAAGCGGTGCGCAGCCTTGATCCCAGCCCGTCGAAACCCTTCCTTGAGCGTGCGGTCAGGAATGCCAGCAAGGTCTTCCCCCAATTCGCGCATGCGCGCACAACTCACGCTTGGGCCGGTGTCATGGATGTGACGCCCGATGCGGTTCCCGTGGTCGATCAGATCCCGGGCCTGGCAGGTGCCTATATTGCTTCCGGCTGCTCCGGACATGGTTTCGGACTTGGCCCGGGATTGGGGCGGCTTGCGGCCGACATGCTTCTCGATCGCCCTCCGATTGTTGATCCGAAACCGTTTCGATGGAACCGGTTCACATCATCGAAGACAGCGGAGCCTGGCTCTTCTGACCGTTCCCCCGCCTCCGGCCCAGAGGCGCCCGACCGCAGTGCGTCCTCATGAATGTCCCGGCGGATGATTGGTGTCGGCGCGGGCCCGCACACGATGCGGCGCGCAAGCCCGATTTCATCCTCCTTCAGGACGCCCGCGCAACCCTGGCTTCACCCCTGCATGCGCACCCCTTTTCGTCAAAGGTTACGCCTATTCTCATCGAATCCCTGGAGACCCCAACATGACTGAAGCAAAAATCATCAAGCTCAAATCCGGATCGATAGTTGAGGAAAAGGAGAGCTATTCACGCCTTGTCTGCGTCGATGACTGGATCTTTGTCTCGAATACGGCGGGTCGGAACTACAAGACGCGGGAAATGTCCGACGATGCGGTGGAGCAGGCCAAGCAGTGCTTCGCCAATATCGAAGGAGCGCTGAAAGCTGTCGGGTCCGATCTCACGGACATCATCATCTCGAAGATCTTCATCCCGAATCCTGCAGATGTGCCCGCGGTGATGGACTATGTCGGCGAAAGGTTCAACGGTATCGACCCGCAACGCACCATCACCTGCTCCCCGCTCGGAATGCCCGAATTCAAGGTCGAGATGGAAATGACCGCTTACCGGGGCGCGGGAAGCGGACCGGTGGAGCACAGATCGGTTTCCCTGGGACGCTGATGGCTTCAGACCCCGGACCTGCCTGCGCACAGCCAGATCACCGGTCGGTGGAGATGGCGGCCTTTGAACCTCGCCATCTCCGATCCTGTCGAGAGGTCATGACCGGTCGCCGGTTGGCGGCGCGTTTGCGGCAGGGCCGGCCGCACCGGTAACGCGCCAGATGACATCCCCGACATCGTCGGCGACCAGAAGCGAGTTGTCGGGGCCGAGGGTCACGCCGACAGGACGGCCATAGGAGACCTTTTCATCGGGAGCGAGGAAACCGGTGAGGATGTCGCGCGGCGGACCGGAAGGACGGCCGTTCTCGAAGGGCACGAAGATGACCTTGTAGCCCGCTAGCGTCGAGCGGTTCCAGGAGCCGTGCTGGCCGATAACCATGCCCTCGGGGAAGCCGGGCAGGGTGCCGGCGGGAAGCCAGCAGAGGCCGAGCGAGGCCGTGTGGCCGCCAAGCGCATAGTCGGGACGGATGGCGGTCGCCACCAGCGCCGGGTCCTGCTCGACGCGGTCATCAACCGTCTGGCCCCAATAGCAGAACGGCCAGCCGTAAAAGCCGCCGTCCTTGACCGAGGTCAGGTAATCGGGCGGGGTCTCGTCGCCCAGGCCATCGCGCTCGTTGACCACGGTCCATAGCGATCCGGTCGACGGCTCCCAGGCCATGCCGACCGGATTGCGCAAGCCGCCGGCGAAAATGCGGCTGTCGCCGGTGGCAATATCGAGCTCGTAGATCGCGGCGCGGCCTTCCTCGGCCTCGAGGCCATTGTCACCGATGTTGGAGAGCGAGCCGACCCCGCAATAGAGTTTCGAGCCGTCGGGGCTTGGCAGCAGGCTGCGGGTCCAATGGCCGGCCGGCTTGAAATCGACGAGCTTCCTGCCCGGCGCATCAATGCGGATGGCGCCCTCCTCATAGGGATAGGACGAGATGCCGTCGGTGGCGCCGACATAAAAGGTGCCGTCGAGCATGGCCATGCCGAAGGGATGGTTGAGCTTGTCCATGAAGACGTGCTGTGTCTCGGCAACGCCGTCGCCATCGGTGTCGCGCAGCAGCGTGATGCGGTTGGGGCTGTTGCCGACGGCGGCGGCGCGTTTCATGGTCGAGTAGATGGCGTAATCGAAAGGTGTCCTGATCGGGCCGCCGGGAACGCCCAGCGCCTCGGCGGTGAGCACGTCGCCATTGGGCAGTACGTGGATCCAGCGCGGATGCTTGAGACCGGCGGCAAAGGCATTGACCTTGAGGCCTGGAGCCGCGGTGGGCGTGTGGCCGTCCTTCCAGCCGCGCGCCGTCGGCATCTTCAATGTCGGGATGCCCTGCGCCTTGGCTTCCGGAATGATCGGCGCGCCGCCGACGGCGGGGGCCTCGGCGCTGACGCCCCAGCGGCGCAACAGGATCATGACGCCGCCGATGATGGCGACGAGGCGGGCAAAAATGGCAGACATGGATCGGATCCCTTCAACTGGCGCGGGCCATCAGGGCACAAAGAGCCCTGTTCCGGCGTGATAGCTTGATTGTCATTCTGAAGCAAAGGCCGCCGGGGGAAAAGGATCGAAAAATGGCTCCCTTGCCGTATGTCAATCGTTCCGCAGTGCTGGATCCGACGCGTATATGGCGCCTCTGAGGCAACCATTACAGCACTGATCAAAAGACTGGCCCTACCGCCTGAAGCGGCCGGCCTTCAGTCGTTGCCGGACGTGTTCAGGACGAAATCAAACCTGGATTTCCACACCGTATCACCGCTGTCCCCGGCTCAAATCTCTAGAAAAATGCGCCATTCGTGATGCAGGTCACATCGCCCGTGATCTTTCCCTTTACGAAATATTGTGTTTCATGTAGCACCAAATACAAACAACGGGAGATCCGGCGATGAGACACAAGATTGAAAAGACCTGGGAGCAGCGGGACATGGAAAGTGTTTTCCATCCCTTCACTGACTTCGGAACACTCAATTCAAAGGGACCGGTTGTGCTTACCCATGGTGATGGCATCAGGGTGTTTGACGTGCACGGCAAAAGCTATATCGACGCAAATTCGGGCCTTTGGAACAATGTCGCCGGCTTCAACCATCAGGGCATCATCGACGCCTTGTGCCAGCAGGCCCGCAAATTTCCGGGCTATCACTCGTTTTTCGGGCGCGTGGCGGACACCACTGTTGCCCTGGCGGAAAAACTCGTGGAGCTGTCGCCATTCAGCGATGGCAAGGTCTATTTCACCAACTCCGGATCGGAAGCAAACGACTCTGTTGTTAAAATGCTATGGATGCTGCACCGCCGCAACGGTCAATCGCAGCGACGCAAGATCATAACGCGCCTGAACGCCTATCATGGCGTAACCGTTGCCACCGCTTCGATGACCGGCAAAGCCTATAACGCGGAGTTTGGGCTGCCATTGCCTGGATTCCTGCAGACAGATTGCCCGCATTATTGGCGATTCGGGCGTGATGGTGAGAGCGAACTGGAATTTTCACAGCGATTGGCGCGCAATCTGGAAGAGCTGATCATCAAGGAAGGCGCCGACACTATCGCGGGCATGTTTGCTGAGCCGGTGCAGGGAGCGGGCGGCGTCATTCCTCCGTCGGAGGGCTATTTCGAGGAAATTCGACCGATCCTTCGCAAATATAAAATTCCCCTGATCGCGGATGAAGTGATTTGTGGCTTTGGCCGCACTGGCACCATGTGGGGCAGCGTTAAATACAACATGGAACCCGACGCCATAGTGGCGTCAAAATGCATTACGGCAGGGTATTTCCCGATGGGAGCTGTCATTCTGGGCAAGGAGCTCAGCGAGGAACTGATCCGGGTATCGGAGGAAGCCGAGGAGTTTCCCCATGGCTTCACGGCTGGCGGCAATCCGTTGGGTTGCGCGGTCGCTCTCAAGTCGATTGAGGTGATCGAGAATGAGGGGTTGATGGAAAACGTGGTCAAGGTGAGCCCACATTTCATGCAGCGGTTGCGCAAACTTGGCGAGCATAAATACGCGGGAGAAGCGCGCGGCGTCGGCCTGATGGGCGCGGTCGAAATCGTTGCGGACAAGAAAACAAAGCAGGCCTTGCCCAGTGAGCTTCAGATTTCCGAGCGGATCGCAAACAAGGCGCTGGAGAAGGGGCTTATTTGCCGGCCTCTCGGCGCTGCGATCGTTCTCGGCCCTGCCTTCATCATCACCGAAAAAGAAATAGATGAAATCTTCGATATTCTCGAAGAGACGATGGTGGAAGTCTTTTCCGATGTCGGCCTCTGACGGGTTTCGATAGGCCGGGAGCGGCGATAAAGGGTTTCGTCAAGCAGATATAAATCTGCTTGCGTCATCTTGCCTTTCTTCGGTGACAGGCCAAAAAGTCCCGCATTTCAGCAGGTCTTGCGATCGTCCGCTCGCGATGTTTGGCGCCATGATGTATCCGTGGCGCGATGTCGTCTTGAACCGTCTTGACGGAACCATAACCGTTTCAGCCGCGGCCCCATGCGCACGGCGGCGATTTAGGTACATTTTCCGGCGCTGCGCAAAAGGCGCACAAGCTGACCTGTGTCGATCGCCTTGCAGATATGGCCCGGGGGCTTGAACGTCGGTGTATCCTGAGCCGCGACCAAGGCATTGATGATCGCTTCATCCGTCGCTTCGACCGCGGCGAGATAGACGCAGTCGAGATGGTCATCACTGACGTGTTCGAGAGTGTGGAATGGTGCCCCGCATCCCGGCAACTCTTGCGGATTGGCAGTACTGAAGGCCAGAAATATATCGCCAGAATTGTTGCCGCCCGGTGTCCCCGAGCGTCCGATCCCAATGGCTGCCCGCCGTGCGAGTCGCTCGAGCTGGTCCGGGCGCATGGGAAGGTCTGTCGCGACAATGACGATGATTGATCCGGACTCGCGGTCCATCAAGCGATTGTCCTGCATGACGGACCCGACCGGTTCGCCCAAAACCGTCAGCCAGTCGCGGATGCCGTGGTTGGCCTGCACCAAGACGCCTATGGTGAATGGGCTGCCGTCAATGTGAAGAACCCTGGAGGATGTCCCCGTTCCGCCTTTGAATTCGTAGCATATCATGCCGGTGCCACCGCCGGAGTTGCCCTCGGCCACCGGCTCCGTACCGGCAGATGAAATCGCCTCAAGCACATGGCCTTCGGTCACATATTGAGCGTTGATGTCATTTAAAACGCCATCATATGTTTCCGCGATTACGGGCATAGCCCAGATGTGATTTTGCCGGAACTCCTCGGCATAATGGGTGATCATCCATTTGACGGTCGCGTGATGGGCTATTCCGACACTGTGCGTATTCGTCAGGCAGATGGGCCCGAGAAACTGGCCGGCATCACGGATCCAGTGGCTTCCGGTCATTTCACCATTGCCATTGAGCGAGAACTGGCCAGCCAGCACTGGCTTGGGGGGTGGGTAAATCCTCTCGGCAAAATCGCCGTGACGCCGGTACGGATCTGCCCGCTGTCAGGCGATTGAGATCGGGAAAGCGACACCTGCCCCACCAGAATTCCCTCCACATCCAGGATTGTGTTTCGGTGACCCGGCGTGCCTCGAAACAGCATTCCCAACTCTCTTGCCCGTTTTTTCATCAGTTTCAGCCTCTTTTGTCGTGTCCTGGGAAGGATATACACTATTTCGGGCTTGAGTTTTTGTATTTTCAGATGCTACAAATACAGCGCCAACGAGAGAAGTCACAGCGTCCTTCGAGAGGTCTGAGTGGATAGTTTCCTAAGAATTTCGTCAGCCTCCAAATTCTACCGTATGCCGGGAGGAGGCGAGGTCAAAGCGCTTGATGGCGTCTCGATTGATATCAAGAACAATGAATTCCTCACGCTTCTCGGACCTTCGGGCTGTGGCAAGACGACATTGCTGAAATGTATCGCGGGGTTCGAAGACCTTGATGTGGGCGACATCGTGTTTGAGGGTGTAAGTCTGAGACAAGTCCCGGCCCACCGAAGACCCTTCAATACAGTCTTTCAGAACTATGCGCTTTTTCCGCACATGGATGTCTCGGACAATGTGGGCTACGGCCTTGATGTCGCCGGTACCGACAAAAAGGAACGCAACGCTCGGGTTAACGAGATGCTGGATCTCGTCGGGCTGTCCGGATTTGGCGGACGCGAACCCAGACAGCTCTCTGGCGGCCAGCAGCAACGGGTAGCCCTGGCGCGGTCGCTGGTGCTCAAGCCAAGGGTCTTGTTGCTTGACGAGCCGCTATCAGCCTTGGACCGCAAAATGCGCGAGACAATGCAGGTCGAGCTGAAGAACCTCCAGCACTCGGTGGGAATCACTTTTGTCTTCGTCACGCATGACCAGGATGAGGCACTGGCGATGTCGGACCGCATCGCGGTTGTCTCGCAGGGCAAAGTACAGCAACTCGCCGGCCCGAAAGAGATATACGACGCCCCGGCCAATGAATTCGTTGCCAACTTCGTTGGCCGAAGCAACATTTTTACCGGCAAGATCATCAAGGCCGATGGCGGCTATCTGACTCTGCGCACCGGCAACGGACGCGAGCTTCTGGCGAAGTCCGACCGCTTCACATCCGGTGACCATGTGAGCATGGTCTTGCGCCCCGAACATCTGACGCTGTCTCCATTGAGCGGCGCTGACGAAGACATCTTCGTGCCCGGCACGGTGACCAATTGTCTTTTCGTTGGTTCGGATATGCAGTTGCATGTTGATGTCGGACTGGGGCGTACCGCGCTGGTGCGCCATCGGCACAACAAAGGTGCGACAGGCGAGGATTTTCATACAGGCGCCGAGGTCAAACTGTACTACTCGCCTGAGGCCGCGCATTTGATCGAAAGCACGGGGGGCTGACATCTTGGACAGCGGAGCCCTCGCCAAACGTCGCCGCCGGACACTGTTTCTGCTTCTGGCTCCGTTCACGCTGTTGGTCGGCGTCTTTTTTCTGATCCCGTTGGCGATCATGGTGGTCTACAGCTTTCTGGAGCCAGGCCTTTATGGCGGGGTGGAATGGACTTGGTACCCTTACAATTACGGACGTATCCTCGGCTGGCCGCTCAATGCTTATGAAGAGTTCGAGCCGATCTATCTGATGATCTTTCTCGAATCCGTCCAGATTGCAGTCATGACGGTGATCGGAACTTTCCTGTTGTGCTATCCAGCAGCCTTCTGGGTGAGCAGGATGAAGGGGACCAGAAAGAACATGGCCCTGTTCATGATCACTCTGCCGTTCTTCGCCAATATGCTTGTCCGGATCTATGCCTGGCTGCTGCTTCTGCGACCGACCGGATTTTTCAATACAATTCTGCAATCTACCGGGCTGATCGTCGAACCGCTGGATCTGCTGTTCTCCAATTTTTCCGTGATCATCGGCATGGTCTATATCCTGACGCCGTTCATGTTTTTGCCAATTTACGCGAATGTGGAAAAGCTCGACTATTCGCTGCTGCGCGCCTCGCAGGATCTTGGCGCCAATTCGCTTCAAACCTTCCGCCGCGTGGTGCTGCCGCTGACCGCACCCGGGATCATTGGCGGGTCGGTTATCGTTTTCATCCCGGCGCTTGGCAATTTTATCGTTCCCTCCTTTCTCGGAGGGTCGAAGGTGCAGATGACCGGCAACCTGATCGAACGGTCATTCCTGCAATCGCGTGACTGGCCGTTTGGCGCAGCCTTGGCGCTGCTGATCATGGCGGCGGTGGTAATTGTTGTGATGTTCCAGATCAGCCGTCAAAACCGGGCTGAAGCACGAGGAGTCGCATAGTGCTGGACAAGATCCTTGCCCTTTCCATCTGGACCAAACTCTTCAAAGGCTACGGGTTTTTCTTCCTTGCCTTCCTGTACATGCCGCTGGCCCTGATATTCGTCTATTCGTTCAATGCCAATTCCATCAATATGGCGGTCTGGACCGAGTTCACATTCGACTGGTATCTGACCATCTTCGGCGGCGCCAATTCACAATCTGCGTTCGACGCGGCCTTCACTGAATCACCCGAGCGTATTTTCAATGTCGTCAAGACCAGCGCCCTGGTGGCTCTGACGGCGAGCACCATATCGACCGCTATCGGCACGGCGACGGCCATTGCCCTTCAACGTTTCAATTTCGTTGGCAAGAAATTCTACCAGGCGATGCTGATCCTGCCGATGATCGTCCCCGACATCGTTCTTGGCATTGCGCTGTTGATCTTTTTCGTCGGTGCGGGATTTGAACTCAGCCTGGCGACTGTGATCATCGGGCACACGACCTTCCTGTCGAGCTATGTCTTCGTCGTGGTCAGTTCGCGGCTGGCGGGAATGGATACAAGTCTGGAGCAAGCCTCGGCGGACCTTGGCGCCGGTCCGATCACCACATTCCGCCGGATCACCTTGCCGCAGATCATGCCTGGTGTCGTTGGCGGATTCCTGCTGGCCTTCATCATCTCGCTCGACGATGTGGTGATCACCTATTTCATCGCCGGTGTTGGCTCCCAAACCTTGCCGCTGTTCATCCTTGCCATGATGCGCCGGGGTCTGAGACCCCAGATCAACGCGCTGGCCGTGTTGCTGCTCACGTTCTCATTCCTGGTCGCTGCGTTGGGCCTTTATCTGCGCAGCCGAAAATCCTGACACGAAGCCATCCAACAAAGGAGAAGAAAGCCATGAACATAAAAACGGTAGCGAAACTTGCGAGTATCGCGCTCACCGGTGCCATGGGGCTGTCCACCGCCGCATCCGCCGAGGGGAATCTGAGGCTTTACAACTGGGGTGACTATATCAACCCCACGGTCATCGAGAAGTTCAGCGAGGAATTCGGGGTCGAGGTGACGCTGGATACCTATTCAACTAACGAAGAGTTGCTGGCCCGACTGCAGGCGGGTGCCACGGGTTACGATCTGGTCTGGCCGTCGGTCCACATGCATGACGTCATGCAAAAAATCGGATTGCTGCAGAAGACGGACGTGAACAAGATGCCGGGATTCGAAAACATCGACCCCGGCTCCATCAGATCAAAAGAAGATCCAAATGCAGAATATTGCCTGCCATATGCATGGGGCGCTGTTGGCATTTTCTACAACAAAGAGATGATTCCCGAACTGACATCCTGGCAGCAGTTCTTCGACTACGCGGCCGCCAATCCCGGGAAAGTCACCATGCTGGACGATCTGCGCGAAACGCTCGGTGTTGGCCTGATCATGACCGGCTCTTCCGTCAACTCGACAAATCCGGACGAGATTGCCGCAGCTGAAGAGTATATTCTGAAACAGAAACCGAATATCGGCGCGTTCCGCTATGATGTCATCCCGCTGGTTACCGCCGGTGACGTTGCAGCATCGCATTACTATGTCGGCGCGGTTCTCAACGTCAACCAAAATCCAGATTTGCTCGGCTTTGTGATTCCCGAAGAGGGGGCCACGATGTATCAGGAAGATATTTGCATGCTCGAGTCTGCGCCCAACCGTGACAATGCGTTGAAATTCCTTGAGTTCCTCATGCGGCCCGACATCTCCGCAATGAATACAGAACGCCTGACAAACGGATCGGTCAACACCGCTGCAATCAAATTGCTGCCTCCGGAACTCAAGGACAATCCTTCAGTGAACCCTCCGGCGGATGTCCGCGCGAAGCTTGAAATCTTTGACGACTTGGGTAAGGACCTGCGTCTTTACACACGCGCATGGGATCATGTGAAAACCAACTGAACGCTTACATTCCTTTGGGGCGCCGCGTCTGGCGCCCCATTTCCTATTTTGTTGAGGCTAGCTATGGCGCGGTATCAGCTGACAGAAGAAGACCTTCCGTTTGCACGGGAATTCATGGCCGCCCCGATCGGCTATCACAGTCCCGGCTTGCAACGCGTCCTGAACCGCATGCGGGGCCCGCACGGATCGTTCAAATATGTTCTGGTGGTGAAGGAACGTTATGGACTTTGGCAGCTGGGTCGTTTGCCGGCACGCCGCGGCGCCAAGATCGAGCTGGTTGCGGGCATCACATATACCGATCTGATTGACGCCGAGCGCGACATCTTCAAGCGCCGATGGAGAGACCTGACCGGTCAGAATTTGGACCCCTATCTTTCGCAATCAACCTGACAGGACACAACCCATGCTGCCAATAGTTGGCTACACTGACAAGCTGTCGATCGCGCCGGGGGAAACGCTTGATGTGATGGTGTCCTCCTTCGGCGCGAGAGAGTATACCGCGGACCTGCGGCGGATCATTCAGG
Organism: Hoeflea ulvae; assembly: GCF_026619435.1. Lineage (NCBI taxonomy): Bacteria > Pseudomonadati > Pseudomonadota > Alphaproteobacteria > Hyphomicrobiales > Rhizobiaceae > Hoeflea > Hoeflea ulvae. The sequence continues at coordinate 87,310 of NZ_JAOVZQ010000002.1, read as the reverse complement.
GGGACACAAATCCCGAGGGGCCGGGGTACAAGGATGACCTGATTGACCTGGATCTGGGTGGAACCCGCAAAGCCAAGGCGCAACCATTCCGGCCGGGCTCCTGCGTCATCGTGCCCGGCCAAGACGTGATCGGCAGCCTTTCAAGCTTCACCCTTGCCGCTGTCGTCAAGCCGACACTGATAACCGGCCGCGACCGTGTGATAATTTCACTACCCGGTGTGGCGAGTCTGCGAATTGATGCGGAAGGTCACTTGAGCGGAACCTGCGGCATGGCAAGCCTTCGCAGCACAGCGTGCATGTCAGTGGCCTGTTGGCAAATCGTTTCCCTGTCCTATGAAGTGCAGAGCGGTACCGCAAGCCTGAGTCTGATTGTTGACAACGAATCCGCCACCAGGCTGGCGGCACCTAACACGCAAACCATCTCAGCGATCGTCGATGGTCGTGCCGATGAGTGCATAATTGCGGCTACACGCACCCGTGAAGGTCCGTTTTGCGATTTCTACGATGGCAAGATAGATCGGCCGGCACTGTTCAATTCAGTTGTAGCGCCTGAGACATTGCGCACCTTGCTGGCAGATTTCTCGACGCTGCGCCGCCAGAGTGATCTGGTCGCGGCCTGGAACTTTTCGGAGAAAATGACGACGCAGACGATTTGCGACATCTCGCCTTATCGATTGCACGGAAGGATACACAACGCCCCCAAACGCGCGATGACCGGGTGGTTGTGGAGGGGGCAGGAGCTTGACTGGAAGAAAAGGCCCGAGCTTTACTCGGCGATTCATTTTCACGCGACCGATGTCTACGACGCGGCCTGGGACGTAGAGTTTGCACTGTCCCTCCCCGTCGATCTCGAAAGCGGCATCTACGCGGTCCGGCTGGTGCCCGACGGCGTTGAAGAGGACGCGTATTATTGTGTCTTCGTTGTTCGCCCGCCGCGCAGCAAGCCAACAGGCAACACCATTGCATTCCTCTTCCCGACCTGCAGCTACATGGCCTATGCTAACCACCGGCTCGGTATGGACGTGCCGGGCACGGAGATAGGAATGGGGCGTGCCGTCGAGCTCGACCGTCACCACCTCTTCCTGCAGGACAATCCCGGAATTGGTTTTTCTGTCTATGAGATGCATGACGATGACAGCGGAGTGTTCCATAGCTCTCGCCTGCGCCCGATTGTGGACATGCAGCCCAAGGTCAAATCCTTTCTGGGCGGGCTGGGCTCCAACATCTGGCAGTTCAACGCCGACACCCACATAACAGGATGGCTCGATCACATCGGGCAGGATTTTGATGTCATCACCGACGAAGACATTCACGAAGAAGGCCTGCGGCTGCTGTCGCGCTACAATGTGGTGATCACCGGCAGTCATCCCGAGTACTACACGCGCAACATGATTGAAGCGGTGCAGAGCTTCACCGAGCGGGGCGGCCGGTTGATGTATCTTGGCGGCAACGGCTTTTACTGGGTGGTGAGCTTCAACGAGGACATGCCCGGTATTATGGAATGCCGCCGCTCGGAAGCAGGCATTCGCCCCTGGGAGCCTGGCCACGGTCAGTTCTATCATGCCTTCACCGGCGAATATGGCGGGCTGTGGCGACGCAACGGGCATCCGCCAAACCGTCTTTGCGGAGTGGGGATGACAAGCCAGGGCTTCGACATATCCGAACCCTATGTGGTCAATCCCGAAGCAAAGACCAGTCGCACAGCCTTCATCTTCGATGGCATTGACCGGTCTGTTATCGGAGATTTCGGACTGGCGGGCGGCGGTGCGGCCGGACTAGAGCTGGATCGTGCGGATATTGCCCAGGGCACCCCGGAGCATGCGGTGGTGCTGGCATCGTCGGTGCGGCATACCGACATCTATCTCATGACACCCGAAGACTTGCTGGATCCGACGCCGGACTGGACCGGAACGCAGGCAGAAATCATCCGTGCAGATCTGACGTTCTTCGAGACCACGGGTGGAGGGGCGGTTTTCTCGACCGGATCGATTGCCTGGGCAGGGTCGGTTGCCTGGAACGGATATGACAATGAAATCGCGCGTATGACGGAAAATGTCCTTCGACGCTTCAATAATCCCAAGCTTTTTTCTATGCCTGCCCTATAATGCGCCGGATTGTTGACAAAAGCAGCTCCGCTCAGACGATGTGCATTTCATGAATACTCCAGCAAGCGACCTTCAACTTCAACTTGCCGAAAAAATTGCTAGGGCCATTAGTGAAGGGTCCATCCAAAGAGGTGAGCACCTGCGAGAAGCTGCGTTGTCGGAAATGTTCCGCGTCTCACGCTCGCCGGTCCGGGCTGCTTTGGGCCTTTTGCTGGACGCCGATTTGGTAGACAGCCAAGCCAATCGCGGTTTCTTCGTCACTGCGGACAAGGCAGCCTGTGAAAATTTCCTCAAAACCCTGCCAAAAACCGATGACGAGAAAATCAAAGAGACGATTGCTCGAGATTGGTTCGAGGGCACTCTTCCCAAGGATATGAGCGAAGGCGATATTCGAAAGAGATACGGTCTCGGGCGGCTGTCCACCCAGCGGATATTGAACAGCTTGTCCGATGACGGCGTCGTTTCGAGAATGCCGGGATATGGCTGGCAGTTCGAGCCCACGCTCAACTCTTCTCAGGCCCATGATGAAAGCTATGATTTTCGCCTGGTGGTTGAGCCACAATGTCTCCTTGTCTCAACATTCCGGTTTGACCGCGCCGGAGGATCGGCGCTGCGCGAGCGGCACACCAGAGTCATTCACTCCAGCGAAGTCGCCAGGAGTGCCGCTGATCTGTTTGCGCTGGACGAGGATTTCCATAATTTTATCGCGAAATGCTCTGGCAACCGCTTCCTGGTCCAATCTGTTTTACAGCAGAACCGGCTTCGGCGACTGCTCGAATACAGCTCCCTCTTGAACACCGGAAGGTTGCAGGGGTCCTGCCTCGAACATCTGGAGATCCTTGATGAACTGGAGCGGGAGGACCTGCAGGGAGCAGCCCATGCCATGACGGTCCACCTTCAGAGAGCCAAGGATGCCGGTCCCGATTTTTAACTGCATATGCCTTCTACACTCAACCCGAAAGGGCAGATCCGATTGCCGCGACATCCTTGCCCAGTGCTGTCGCTTGGCATTCAATTGTAAAAACAATGGCTTCCCGCTTGCCGAGCGCGCCTATCGCGACCGCGAATGGGGTGAGGCGCTAACGGGACGGGCACCGTCGAGCTGCGCATTCCGAAGCTCCGTACTCCGAAGCTCCGTACTGGCAGCTATTTCCCGAGTTTCCTGAGCCGCGCCGGATTGCGAAGTCGGCCATAACAACCAGAAAGTCCGCCAAGAATCACGAGCCGTGGGGGGCGAGGCGTCGAGGATGATGCCAAAGAGGCTGCGGGCGGCCGGGGAAAGGCTTTCTGGCGAGCGGCAGACGAGTGCGAATGAGCGTTGAAGCCGTTCACCTGCAACATTGATCTCGGTGAGGTGCTGGCCTGTGACATCGTCCTTGAGGTTTCTGGTCGATAAAAGGCTCAGCAGTTGCGTGCCGCCGATGAGCGAAGGCAGGTAGAGGATCGAGGTGGCCTTCACCTGCGCCATGGGAGCGGGGCAGCCGTGCCGATGGAACAGGTCCTTCAGCCACGGTAGAATGGCCGATTCCGTGGGCAGCACCCAGTTGTAATCGGCGAGATCGGCCACCTGAACTTCGCGGGAGGCCAGCGGATGCGCCCAGCTGGCGACAATCGCCACCTCATCTTTGAGCACCGGGCTGACATGGAACCCGTCGATCGGTTCCGAAACATGGGTAAGCACCAGATCCAACCGATATTCGCGCAGCGCCTTGAGCAGCGGGCCGCTCACATTGGTTTCCAGATCGATGGTCACGCGCGGGCTTTCGGAAAGCAGCTGCCGCATGATGTTGGGCAGATAGTACTTCGCCAATGTCGGAGCGCAGCCGAAACGGATGTGACCCGCCTCTCCGCGGGCATAGCCGCGGGCCTCGCGTTCGGTGTCGTTCATCATTCTCTCGACTACCCGGCTTCGGTCAAGCAGGACGTAGCCGAGCTCGGTCAGGACGATGCCACGCCCCTCGCGCATGAACAGCTTGCCGCCAAGGGACTCTTCAAGCCGTTGCATCGCCTTTGACAAGGCAGGCTGGGTGAGAAGCAGCCTTTCGGCCGCCTGGCCCATGTGGCCGAGCTCGGCAATAGTGCGAAAATAGACAAGATCCCTGAAATCCATTCATATCTCCAGGTTATCAGTAAATGAATTTTTTCAAATTGTAATTATCAGCGGGCTTTTGCAAGATCAATTCCAACATCAAAGCCGGCTTTTGGAGAGGCCGGGCTAAAAATTGGAGGAGATAAGATGAGCGTCGGCTTCCGCGTATTCAGCAAGCGCAAGCTTCCATCCCCCGAGGTCGTCAAGGCCCTGGGCGAATTGCCATCGGCGAATGTGGCCGACGTCATGACCCGGTTGAACTCGCTGCCGGCCAGCACGCGCCTGCAGGGACCGAGGCTGGCCGCTCCGGTGGCAGGCGTGGCGCTCACCGTTCAGGTGAGCGCGGGTGACAATCTCGTCATCCACAAGGCGCTCAACATGGCGCAGGAGGGCGATGTGATCATCGTCTCAAATGGCGGCGCTCAGACCCAGGCGCTTATGGGTGAAGTCATGTTCGGTTATGCCAAGTTCAAGAAAGTGGCGGCTATCGTCTTCGATGGTCCGATCCGCGACCTCGACTCCCTCGATTATCTTGGCTTGCCGGTCTATGCCACCGGCACTCGTCCGGGCGGACCAATGAAACAGGGGCCGGGGCAGATCAATGTGCCGATTGCTTTTGAAGGCTGTGTCGCCTGTCCGGGTGATGTGGTGCTGGTCGACAATGACGGTGTGGTCATCATTCCGCGCGCCGATGCCGACGCGGTACTGAGCGCCGCCCGAATCCTGTCGGAAAAGGATCAGGCCAAGGTGGCGGCCGCCATTGACGGCACCCTCGACCGGAACTGGGTTGATGCCGCGTTGGAAAAGGCCGGCTGCGAAATCATCGAGGCTGCCTATGAATGACGTCCAGCCCATCCCGGACGAACGGAGGACGGTGTTTCTGCGTGCGCCCATCCATCACGATGCCGTGGCCCTTCTGAAGGCTGACCCGCGACTCGATGTGGTTACGTGGGACGAGGCGCGGATCGAAAACTGGCGTGAGGAAGCCGATGCGGTGATCTTGCGCGGAACGAACCTGTCAGGTGATGACATCCGCTCGGCCAAGAGGCTCAAGGTAATTGGTCGGCACGGTGCGGGGGTCGATTCCGTGGACATCCAAGCTGCCCGCGAACGCGGCATCGTGGTGCTGAACACACCATTTGAAAACTCGCAATCGGTGGCTGAACTGTCCGTCACGCTGATGTTGTCGGCGGCGCGCCGGATTGTCCATGCCAACCACCTGGTGCGCAACAACGAATGGGGCGAGGGGCGCAAGGGAAAGGGCTGTCGCGAGCTGTACCGCAACCGCGTCGGCTTTGTCGGTTATGGCCGCATTGCCAGGATGACGGCGGATATCCTGCGCAAGGGCTTCGAGATGGAGGTCATGGCGTACGACCCGAAGCTTCCCGCCGAAATCTGGCAGGAAAGGGATGATGTCAGCTGTGTCGAGAAGCTCGAAGAGCTCTTCGCGGCCTGCGATTTCGTGAGCATAAACCTGCCACGAACGCCCGAAACCACAGGGCTGATCTCGGAAGCGGTTCTGGCGAGGGCCAAGCCGGGCCTGATCCTTGTGAACACGTCCCGTGGCGGGATCGTCAATGAGACGGCCCTGGCCTCAGCCCTTGAAAGCGGGCGCCTGGGCGCCGCGGGCATGGATGTTTTCGAACAGGAACCTCCATCGCCGATACATCCGCTGCTGTCCCTACCCAATTTCATCGCGACCCCCCACTACGGCGGAGCGACCCAGGAAAGCCTGCGCCGCGTCGCATGTTCCATCGCGCGGGAGACAGCATCGGCGTTGTTCGGAGCGACAACAGAGAGCTACCGGGTTGCATGAAAGTCCGAAGCTCTTCAGGAGGGAGTCTGCGATATTCGTGGAAGACAATGACGGCATGGTGCCGCTTACAAAGGGCACAAAGAGGCGTCTGAAAAGCGTTTAAGGGAGGAGGCTCATATGTCGAAAAAGATGACCGACGGTATCAGCGGCGCAGTCATTTTACTGTTTGCGACCCTGATGTATACGAGCTTGCCAGGACCCGGAGAGACGGTGGTTGCAGGGCTCGACATGAGCCTGGCTCCGCGGCTGGTCGCCCTGATCCTTGGTGGCCTGAGCCTCATGCTGCTGATCATGACCTTCGTGCCGTTCAAGGGCCTGGGCATGGGCACCGACGCCTCCGATGAAAAGGCGTCGCAGCACCGGTTTGCCTATCCGGGCCGGCTGATCGCTACCGCGGTCCTGATCATCGCCGCTGCGGCATTGTTCGAATGGCTGGGCTTCGTGCTGACCTCGGTGATCTACATCTTCGCGCAGTGCTATATCCTGACTTACGACCCCGGCACCTTCAAACCCGTCCGTACCGCGATCATTGCGATCGCCTTCCCCGTCGCCGTCTATCTGATGTTCTGGCACTGGCTCTCGATGCCGCTGCCCAAGGGCATCCTGTGAGGAGCTTGTGATGTTTGACGTCTTCCTGCAAGGCGCCGCAGCCGCGCTTGATATCTATTGCGTTCTTCTGGTTTTCGGCGGAGTCGCTCTGGGTATCGTCTTCGGCTCCGTTCCGGGACTCACCGCCTCGATGGGTCTCATCCTGTGCCTGCCGCTGACCTTCACCATGCCGGCACTGCACGGGTTGTCACTGCTGTGCGGGCTGTTCATCGGCGGCATCTCGGGCGGGCTGATTCCGGCGATCCTGATGAACCTGCCCGGAACGCCCGGATCGGTGGCAACATTGTTCGACGGCTATCCCATGGCGATGAAAGGCGAAGCCAGGAAGGCGCTCAGCGCGGCAGTGCTGTTTTCCTTCCTCGGGACCCTGTTCGGCATTATCGTGCTGGCTGTCTTTGCACCAATGCTGGCCCGCTTCGCGCTGAGGTTCACGCCATTTGAATATTTTGCCGTCTCCTTCTTCGCACTCTCGCTGATCGCTAGTCTGAGCGCAGGATCGATGATCAAGGGTTTCATCAGCGGCGTGATCGGCATCGCCTTTGCCATGGTGGGGATGAGCCCGGTCGGCGGCATCGAACGGCTGACCGCCGGACAGGTTGACCTGCAGAGCGGCTTTGCCATGGTGCCGTTCCTTGTGGGTCTCTTCGCGATCTCAGAACTGCTTCACGATTCGGGCAATGGTCCGGCCCGAGCGACCATGCACAAGCTGGGCACGGCGGCCAAGGAGGTCGGGCTGAAGCTGGCCGATGTGGTTGGCAACATCCGCACCTTCTTTGTCGCCGCGACAGTCGGCACAGGCATCGGCATCCTGCCGGGGATCGGCGTCAGCACTGCCAGCCTCACCGGCTATCTTGCAGCCAAGAAAACCTCGCGCCGTGGCGATCAGTATGGCACCGGGATCGTCGACGGTGTCGTGGCATCGGAAAGCGCCAACAATGCCTGCATAGGCGGGGCGCTGGTTCCCCTGCTGGCCCTGGGCATTCCCGGCGATACCGTGGCTTCGATCCTGCTGGGGGCGTTCATCATGAACAACATCCAGCCCGGTCCGCTGCTGTTTCTGACCCAGGGCGAGCTGGTCTATGGCATCTTCACCTCGCTCATCGTCGCCTCGGTCGCAATGGCCGTGTTCATGTTCGCGCTGATGCCGGTGTTCATCCGCATCGTCCGTACGCCCAAGAACGTGCTGATGCCGCTTGTCGTCGTCATGTGCCTCGTCGGGGCTTTCGGCCTCAACAACCGTGCTTTCGACGTCTGGTCGATGGTGATGTTCGGCGGGCTGGGCTTCGCTCTGCGCACTTTCGGTTTTCCGCTGCAGCCGGCAGTTCTGGGGTTCATCCTCGGACCAATCGTCGAGACCAACTTCTATCGCGCGCTGACCGCATCGAAGGGGGACTACAGCGAATTCCTGACACGTCCGATCAGCGGCACTTTCGTGGTGCTGTCGTTCATCTTCATCGCGCTGCCCTTGTTCAGCGCGCTCTACACACGCTTTCGTCCGGTCAACCAAAGCTGACCGATCTATTTCAAAAGGAGGAGACTACCATGAAACTGAAAACCTTGAAGACACTTGCCCTGGCGGCCATTCCCGCGTTCGGCCTCATAACGGCCGGTGCTGCGATAGCCCAGGATTATCCGTCCCAGCCGATCCAGCTGGTAATTCCCTATAACCCCGGAGGTGACTCCGATCTGCTCGGCCGCATCTTCGCGTCGCAGCTTGAAAGGGTCCTGGAAAGCACCGTCGTGCCCGTGAATGTGGCCGGCGCTTCCGGCAGCATCGCCACCACCAAGGTCTATCAGGCTGATCCGGACGGATACACCATGCTGTTCCACCACTCCGGCGTGCTGGGCAGCATGCTGACCAAGGCCATCGATTTCAGATTCGACGACCTGACCGTGCTCGGCTCCGTCGGCATGTCCGAAGGATCGATCTGGGTCACATCGGCCAGCTCGCCCTACCAGAACATGGAAGACCTCGTTGAAGCCGCCAAGGCCAATCCCGGCACCGTCAAGAACGGCATCAATTTCGGCAGCCAGACCCATGTCCATGCCGCCGCCTTTGAAGAGGCAGCAGGTGTTGAGATGCACAACGTCGATGTTGGTGGCATCGGTGAGAAGATTGTCAGCATCCTTGGTAAGCACGTCGATGTTTCCGAGGTGCAGGTTGGCGCTGTGCAGAGCTATCTTGAAAGTGGCGACATGCGTGCGCTCGGCACCCCTGCCGCCCAGCGCTTCAGCGGCCTGCCGGATGTTGCGACCTTCCAGGAACAGGGCATTGACGTTGCCATGCCAGACCGCCTGTTCTGGGTGGCACTGCCGCCGAACGCACCCGCCGATGTGGTTGAAAAGCTGCAGTCAGCACTTGCGGAACTCGGTGAAAGCAAAGAGCTGGCGACCGAATACGCAAAGGTTCAGATGACGCCTCGTTTCCTCTCAGCGCAGGAGACCGCTGATTACCTGAACAACGAGTTCGATTTCAACTCGCAGTACAAGGATATCTTCCTTTCGAAGAAGTAAGCGCATATCGCTCCGGGCCCCCGTGTCCGGAGCGTTTTTTAATTATCCTGGGAGGGAAAAATGAAATTGAATTTTATTTACGGAGCCTGTGCCGCGCTGTGCCTTTGCGTTGTGCAATCTTCAGCTTTCGCGCAAGTGGCAGCCACGAGTGACAACCCGGTACATGGCGCTATTGATTTCCACGTCCACACTTCACCGGATGTGTCTTCACGCAACCTCACCGACATGGAGCTGGCAAGGATCGCCGCCCGTTACGAAATGGGCGGGCTGGTGCTCAAGAACCACGGCACGATGACTGCGGACCGGGCCGCCCTGGTCAATGCCGCGGTGCCCGAGATCGAAGTCTTCGGCGGAATCGTCCTCAACTACGCTGTCGGCGGCCTCAATGCTGCCGCAGTGCACAACATGGCGAAAATGTCAGGCGGTCGCGGCAAGGTTGTCTGGTTCCCGACCGGCGATTCGGCATTTCACCGTGCGACCAAGACAAAGAAGACCGGGGGAATTACCGTCTTCGAGGGTGGCGAACTCTCCGGGGCAACCGAAGAGGTCCTCGCCGCAATCAAGGAACACGACCTGATCCTTGAGACCGGGCATCTCTCTCCCGAGGAAGTTCTGGCGGTGATCCAAAGGGCCAATGAGCTGGGAATAGACAAGATCGTCGTCACCCATGCGATGGCGGAAAACCCCGGTCTTGATGTCGCGCAAATGAAAGAGGCCGCAAGCCTGGGGGCACATCTCGAACTGATCTATCTCGATCATCTCGGCACCCCGACCGCCCACATGGAGTGGCTTCGCAACCGCCGCCCGAATTCCATTGCCAACATGGCAGCCGCGGTCAAGGAGATCGGTGCCCAGCACTTTATTCTGGCCAGCGATCTCGGGCAGACCGGCAACCCGATTCATCCCGACGGCATGGTTGAGCTGATCAACGGGCTGATGGCCGAGGGTATCCCCCGCGCCGACATCGACGTCATGGTGCGGGAGAATCCCGGCAAATTGCTGGGGCTTTGATCTCGCGCGCTTGCCTCCATTGATATGATCCGCGCGGGCGACAGCCCGGAAAGGCCCGCGCGGATCATTTCGTTTTCAACATCCAGCAGGACCCTGTGGCATGACACTGAACAGCTTTGACCTGATCTGCGAGATTGCGGGCGACCGGTTCATCGACTTGTCAAAGGCCGCGTCGGTTTTCCCGCAACTTGCGGAGATGCCGCTCAGCATCAGGATACTGTTTGAAAACCTTGCCCGTCACGAAAACGGCGAAAACATCACCAGCGACCAGTTGGCCCGGCTCGCCCGCGGCGACGCCCAGGGCCTGGAAATCGATTTTCACCCCTCGCGGGTCATCATGCAGGACAGTGCCGGCATGCCCGCACTGATCGATATGGCAATGTTGAGGGACAAGGCGCGGGAGCAGGGCATGGACCCCGCCGCGCTGAACCCGCAGGTCCCCGCCGACCTGATCATCGACCATTCGATCATGGCCCATCATTCACGCGGGCCGGATGCGCTTTTGCGCAACCAGGCGCGGGAATTCACCGAGAACCGGGAACGCTTCGCCTTCATGAAATGGGCGCAGAAGAAGATGGACAACCTCACCGTGATCCCGCCGGGACGCGGCATCATCCACCAGATCAATATCGAATACCTGGCTGAAGTCGTTTCTGTGCGCGATGTCTACGGGGCGCGGTGGCGGTTTCCCGATACGGTGATCGGCACCGACAGCCACACGACGATGGTCAATGGCATAGGCGTGCTGGGCTGGGGTGTCGGCGGCATCGAGGCCGAGGCCGTCATGCTGGGCGAAGCCATCTCGATGCTGGTCCCGCCGGTGATCGGTGTGCATCTGACGGGGACACTGCCCCCTGGTGTGCTTGCGACCGACCTTGCGTTGAAGCTGACCGAGACGCTGCGCGGCTTTGGCGTGGTCGGCGCCATTGTCGAGTTCTTCGGGCCCGGTGTGGCCGCACTCTCTGTGGCCGACCGGGCGACTATCGCCAATATGAGCCCGGAATTCGGTTCCACATCGGCAATGTTTCCCGTCGATCGGTCAACCATCGACTACCTTCGCCTCACCGGACGCCCCGGTGCCAAGGTCTCGGCGGTCGAAAACTATTGCCGGCGGACCGGTCTGTGGTTCGATCCTTCAGCCCGCCCTTGTTTCGATGACGTGATGGAGTTTGATCTTTCCACCGTCCGGCGCACGGTTTCCGGCCCCTCTCGCCCCGAACAGGGCCGCGACATCGACGCGGTTCCAACTGTCATGGACGAGACCATCGGACGCGAGCTCAGGACACAGAACGGTGTCAGCGATGGCGACATCGTCATTGCCGCCATCACCTCCTGCACCAATACCTCGAACCCGGAGGCAATGATCGCCGCCGGTCTGCTGGCACGCAATGCGCGGCAGCGCGGGTTGGCAGTGAACCCCCGTATCAAATGTTCCCTGGCGCCGGGTTCGCGGGCGGTGATGCATTACCTGCGTGCGGCAGGGCTGGATGCGGACCTGTCCGCGCTGGGCTTCAACCTGACGGCCTTCGGCTGCACCACCTGTGTCGGCAATTCGGGCGACATTGACCCGGAGGTGGCAAAGGCCGTGACCGACGGTGATCTCTGCGTCTCGGCGGTTCTGTCCGGAAACCGCAATTTCGAAGCCCGCATCCACCCTCTGGTGAAAGCCAATTTTCTCGCTTCGCCGCCGCTCGTGGTGGCTTACACCCTTGCCGGGACCATGCGAACCGATCTCTCCGTTCTGGGCACGGACCCCGAAGGCAACCCGGTCAGTCTAGCAGACCTGTGGCCCAGCGCCGAAGAGATCGACAGCTTGCTTCGCCAGGTAGTGGTGCAGGAGGGTTTCACCTCCTCCTACAGCGATGTCACGCGCGGAGACGAAAACTGGGAAGCGCTAGACGTCGCCGGCGGTGACACATTCAGCTGGCTGGACGAGAGTACCTATATCCAGCGCCCGCCGTTTTTCGACCTGCCTTCGAACTTCTCCGCAGGCAAGATCCTCGACGCTGCCCGGCCTCTGCTGATGCTCGCAGATTCGGTGACGACCGACCATATCTCACCGGTGGGCACCATCGCGCGCGACAGCGAGGCGGCGGCCTATCTTTTCGAGCGTGCCGTGGAGCAGAAGGATTTCAACAATTACGGCGGACGCCGTGGCAATCACAATATCATGGCGCGAGGCACCTTTGCCAATCTGCGGATCAACAACGAGATGATCGACGGCATCGGCCCGCGTACGCTGGTGATGCCGGAGGGACGCGAGACGAACATTTTCGAAGCCTCCGAAGCCTATGCCGCGCGCGGCGAGCAGGTGATGGTCATTGCCGGACAACGCTACGGCGCAGGCTCGGCGCGGGACTGGGCCGCCAAGGGCACCCGGCTTCTGGGCATCCGGGTCGTGCTGGCGGAAAGTTTCGAACGAATACACCGCTCCAACCTCGTCCGGATGGGTGTCCTGCCGCTGCAATTTGAAGAGGAGCTAGGCCGCACCTCGCTCGGGCTCACGCCGGAAGACCGGTTCTCGATCGAAGCCAGTTGTGACACGCTCAGTCCGGGGGGGACGTTTCGGTATCCGTCATTGGCCCCGACGGCGCTGTCCGCCTGGAATTCACGGCGATTTGTCGGGCGGATACAAGGGAGGAGCTCCGCTACCTGCGCGAAGGCGGTATCCTGCCCAGCGTTGCAAAGCGGCTGTTTATGAACGAGCATGGTTGCATCGAACGATCTATGTGATTCCGGTAGAAGCAACCAAGGGTTGATTTTACGGATCGATCGAGGTTGTGGGTATTGCCAAGTTGCTGAAGCGAGATTTTGAAAGCGCTTGATGGCGACGATTATGGTGTGATTTCGGCGGCATAGTCAGCCCAGAGACAGAATGCATCTGCCCTGGCATTACGGTAAGACGTGGCGGCGAGAGCGGAAGATATTGTTAATCTGGCAGGCGCTGGTGCGGGGATCAGCAACTGTGCGGAATTCGCAGGCAGGCATCCGGTTCAATATGGTGACGCCGATCGCAGCTTTTGTCTGTTGAGCGAGGAATGACCGCGCGAACGCCGTCCGATGACGCCTTTTCACCGACCATCGCGGTCTCGATCGGCGCCCGCTTCTGTGCTGTCAGGCTATGGGCACCATTTAAAGCGGTCTTTTCAGCCACCGTGACAGCACGCCGATGATGCCTTCGCGAAACACCAGCACCCCGATGACGAAGATCACGCCCTGGATGACCGTGACCCAGGCGCCGAAGGTTGCCAGATAGTTCTGCATCGTCACGATCATGGCCGCACCGACCAGCGGCCCGAATATCGTGCCCATGCCACCCAGCAGGGTCATCAGCACGACCTCGCCCGACATCGACCAATGCACATCCGTGAGCGAGGCCAGCTGGAACACCTGGCTCTTGGTGGCGCCGGCCAGACCGGCCATTGTCGCCGACAAGGTGAAAACAATCAGCTTGTAGCGGTTGACGTCATAGCCCAGCGAAATGGCGCGCGGCTCGTTTTCGCGGATCGCCTTGAGAACCTGGCCGAAAGGCGAATGCACGATCCGGTAGAGCATCAGGATGCCGCCGAATGTCACCACCAGCACGAAGAAATACAGCGCGATATTGTCGGCCAGCGGGATCAATCCGAACAGGTCGCCGCGCGGCACGCTCTGAATTCCGTCCTCGCCGCCGGTGAATTCCGCCTGCAGCGCGACAAAATACACCATCTGCGCAAAGGCCAGCGTGACCATGGCGAAATAGATGCCCTGCCTGCGGATCGCCAGCGAACCGATGGCAAGGCCCAGCACACCGGCCGCCGCAGCGCCGCACAGCACCGACAGTTCCGGGGTCAGGCCCCAGACCTTGGCGGCATGGGCCGCAACATAGCTTGCTCCGCCGAAATAGGCCGCATGGCCGAACGACAACAGCCCGCCAAAGCCCAGCAACAGGTTGAAGGCGGCTGCAAACAGCGCAAAGCACATCACCTTCATCGCGAAGACCGGATAGACAAAAAACGGCAGCGCGATCAGCGCGGCGAGCATGACGGCAAAGATGGCCTTGTGCAGGGCCGGCATGCCGGCGGTTTGCACCACGGGCGCAATATCGGTTGTCTTGTCTTGCATAGCCATCAGGCGGGCCTCCCAAACAGCCCTTCAGGCTTGATCATCAGGACGATTGCCATGATGACGAAAATCACCACGGCCGATCCTTCGGGATAGAATACGCGGGTCAGACCCTCGATGATGCCGAGCATGTAACCCGTCACGATCGCGCCCATGATCGACCCCATGCCACCGATCACCACCACCGCGAAGACGACGATGATCAGTTGCTCGCCCATGGTCGGGTTGACCGAATAGATCGGGGCGGCCAGCACGCCTGCGAACCCGGCCAGCGCCACGCCGAAGCCGTAGGTCAGCATGATCATCAGCGGCACGTTGACGCCGAAGGCACCGACCAGCACCGGATTTTCCGTCGCCGCGCGCAGATAGGCGCCCAGCCGGGTCTTTTCGATCATGAACCATGTGCCGAAACACACCAGAACCGAGGCGGCGACGACCCATGCGCGATAATTGGGCAGGAACATGAAGCCGAGATTGTGTCCGCCGGACAACAGATCGGGGATCTGGTAGGGCAGGCCGGAAATGCCGTAATAATTGCGGAACAGACCCTGAATGATAAGCGCCAGACCAAAGGTCAGCAACAAGCCGTAGAGATGGTCAAGATGATAGAGTCGCGACAGCATGGTGCGTTCCAGCACGATGCCGAAGGCCCCGACGATCAGCGGGGCCAGAAACAGCGCCGGCCAGTAGCCAATGCCGAGATAGTGGAGCAGCATCCAGGCCACGAAGGCGCCCGCCATGTACAGCGCACCATGCGCAAAATTGATAATGTTCAGCAGCCCGAAGATCACGGCCAGACCGAGCGACAAAACCGCATAGAACGACCCGTTGATCAGCCCCAACAAGAGTTGGCCCAGCAGAACCTGCGGTGGTACTCCCAATAACTCGAACATGTTTTGGCCCTGTTGCGCGGTTTGGTGAAAGACTGTCCGCCCCGCCTGGACAGCGGGGCGGACAGGGTGCCAGGCTTACTGCTTGGTGAAGTCGCACTCGTCCAGCATCGGCAGGAAGGCTTCCTCGCCGGTGATGGAGGAGATCTGGTTGTAGAGGTCCCATTCACCTTCCGACTGGTCGGGTGACTTGACTTCGAACAGATACATGTCGTGAATCGCACGGCCGTCGCCCCGCACGGTGACCGTGCCGAAGAGCGGATCGTTGAATTCCATTTCCTTCATCTTGGCGACAACGGCCTTGCCGTCATCCGCGCTGCCTACGGCCTCGACCGCGGCCAGATAGGCCATGGTGCCGGAATAGACGCCGGCCTGAACCATTGTCGGCTGCGCGCCGTGGATGTCCATGAACCGCTTGGACCATGTGCGGGTGTCGTCGTTCTGATCCCAGTAGAAGGCTTCGGTCAGCGACAGTCCCTGGGCTGTCTGCGCACCCAGTGCATGCACATCGGTGACGAAGAACAGCAGGGCGGCCATCTTCTGACCGGCCTGGGTGATGCCGAATTCCGACGCCTGCTTGATTGCGTTGACGGTATCGCCGCCGGCATTCGCCAGACCGATCACGTCAGCACCGCTGCCCTGTGCCTGAAGCAGGAAGGACGAGAAATCCTGCGCCGGGAACGGCACGTTGACCTGGCCGACAACTTCGCCGCCATTGTCCTTGACGACCCGGGCGGTGTTTTCCTCAAGCGAGTGGCCAAAGGCATAGTCAGCCGTCAGGAAAAACCATTTCTTGCCGCCTGCCTTGGTCATCGCCGCACCGGTGCCGGTGGCAAGTGCTGCGGTGTCATAGGTCCAGTGGACTGTCGTCGGGCGGCACTGTTCACGGGTCAGCGATGTGGAGCCGGCGCCGGAATCGATCAGAACGCCGTTCTTTTCATTGGTGATGTCAGCCACGGCCAGGGCCACCGAAGACGTCGGGACGTCGAGGATCGCGTTCACGCCGTCCACGTCATACCATTGACGGGCAATGTTGGATCCGATGTCTGGCTTGTTCTGGTGATCGGCCGAGATGATTTCGACCTTCATTCCCTTGTCGGCGGCCTTGAAATCCTCGACGGCCATGCGTGCAGCCACGACGGAACCTTCGCCGGACAGGTCGGCATAGATGCCGGAGCGGTCGTTGAGCACGCCGAGCTTGACACTGATATCCTGGGCCAGCGCCGAAGAGCCGGTCATCGCAGCCAGTGCTGCGGAGCAGATTGCGAGTTTCCTGATCATGCTTTTCCTCCTGTTTGCAGCGCGGATGCGCCGCCTGATTGATGTTGGCTGGTCAGACACCCAGATAGTCGTGGAGTTTCTGGGTGTTCTGTTCGAGCTGGTCGTTGGGGATCATGTCCACCACCTTGCCCTGATCGACGATGTAATGCCGGTCGGCGACCGATGCAGCGAAGCGGAAGTTCTGTTCCACCAGCACGATGGTGAAGCCTTCGTCCTTCAGCGCGGCAATGGTGCGGCCGATTTGCTGGACGATGACCGGCGCCAGCCCTTCGGTCGGTTCGTCCAGCAGCAGCATCTTGGCACCGGTGCGCAGGATGCGTGCGATCGCCAGCATCTGTTGTTCGCCGCCCGAAAGCTTGGTGCCCTGACTGCTGGAGCGCCGTTCCTTGAGGTTCGGAAACAGGTCGTAGATTCTGTTCGATGGACAGGCCACCCTCGGCGATGCGCGGCGGCAGCAGCAGGTTTTCCTCGACGCTGAGCGAGGAGAAGATGCCGCGTTCTTCGGGACACAGGGCAATGCCCAACCGGGCGATGTGGCGCGGCTGCATGCCGATCAGTTCGGTTCCGGCAAATGTGACGGAGCCGGTGCGCTTGCCCAAAATCCCCATGATCGCCAGCAATGTCGAGGTCTTGCCCGCCCCGTTGCGGCCCAGCAGGGTGACAACCTCGCCCTGAGGCACCTCGAAATCGATACCGTGCAGAACATGACTTTCGCCATACCAGCCCTGAAGGCCGCTGACCTTGAGTAGCACCTTTGCCGCATCAGTCATGGCTCGCTCCGATATAGGCCTCGATCACCGCGGGGGTCTTCGAAATCTCGGCATAGGTGCCTTCGGCAAGAATTTCACCGCGCGCCAGCACGGTGATGCGGTCCGACAGGTCGGCCACGACCGACAGGTTGTGTTCCACCATGAGCACGGTGCGGTTTTCCGCGATCCGGCGGATCAGCTGGGAGATGAGCTCCACATCCTCGCGCCCCATGCCCGCCATCGGTTCGTCCAGCAGCAGCATGTCGGGGCTCAGCGCCAATGTGGTTGCGATCTCGAGCGCGCGCTTGCGGCCATAGGGCAGCGCGGCGGCGCGTTCATTGGTGAATCTGGTGAGCCCGACTTCGTCGATATAGCCCTTGGCCTGATCGTCGAATTTCGACAACAGGCGGTCCGACCGCCAGAAGTCGTAGCTTTCCCCGCGCATGCGCTGCAACGCCACGCGCACATTCTGCAGGACGGACAGATCCGGGAAAATGGCCGAGATCTGAAACGACCGCACCATGCCCAGCCGCGCGATCTCGGCGGGCTTCATGCGGGTGATGTCCCGGCCCTCATAGGTGATCGTGCCACGGGTCGGCTGCAGGAACTTGGTCAGCAGATTGAAACAGGTCGTCTTGCCGGCACCGTTCGGGCCGATCAGCGCGTGGATGGTTCCCTTTTCGATCGACAGATCGACGTCGTTCACGGCAACGAAACCCTTGAACTCCTTCGTCAATCCCTTGGCCTGAAGCGCTATTGCCATTCTTCCCCCAACGTCGTCATTCGTCCTCGTGTCACGTGCGCAAGTGCAAGGCCAGGCCGTGTCGATCGATAAGTAGCAGCATTTGAATACCGAACTTCCACATGAAACATGAATCAATATTCATGTCAATATTCTGCTCACCGTCCCGGCATCGTCGTTTCTGCGCTTTAGTGCGTTCATTAAGTCGAGGTTGAAGCACCGCACGGCCGATTTCCTGACTTCCGGTTTGCAAGGGTTTGGCCGGCAAAAAATTGCTGACCATCGCGACCGGCGGCAGTGCCAGCTTCCTTGACGTCCGCGTTCCGGATAACGAGAGGAAGCTGCGCCCCGAGCCGAGACAAACGAGTTTGCAATGTCGTTCCGCCCCATCGAAGGCGCCAGATTCGACGACGGCATCGCTCACTGCGATCCCAACCAATGCCGCACCCTTCACTGATGCCTCATCACCTGACATCCGCCATGGCTCCGGCGCAAACCGCATATTCTTCCGTCCTCGCCGCAGCAAAAATTGATGAACCGCACAACGGCCGGAGGGCAGGTCCGAATATTGACATGAATATTGATTCATGTTTCATATTTTCACCGTTGTTCGCTTAGGGGAGGAGACCCGATATGAAGATGAAAACGATACTGGCAACCGGTGTGGCCGCAGCAATGCTGAGCGTCCCGGCGCTCGCCGACATCACCATTGCCCATGTTTACGGAAAGACCGGCGCGCTGGAGGCCTATGCGGCCCAGTCGCATAACGGGCTGATGCTTGGCCTCGAATATGCCACCGGCGGCACGATGGAAGTCAACGGCGAAAAGCTCGTCGTCATCGAGAAGGACACCCAGCTCAAGCCCGATATCGGCAAGGCGATGCTGGCGGAAGCCTTTGGCGACGACGAGGCCGACATCGCCGTCGGCCCGGTCAGTTCCGGTGTGGCACTCGCCATGCTCCCGGTCGCACAGGAATATGAAAAGATCCTGATCGTCGAGCCTGCTGTCGCCGATTCGATCACCGGTGAAAACTGGAACCGCTTCATCTTCCGCACCGGCCGCAACTCGTCGCAGGACGCCATCTCCAACGCGGTCGCACTTGGCGGCGAAGGCGTGACCATCGCCACGCTGGCACAGGACTACGCCTTCGGACGCGACGGCATCGCCGCCTTCCGCGAGGCGCTGGAAAGCTCGGGCGCCAAGATCGCGCATGAGGAATATGTGCCGACCGACACCACCGACTTCACCGCGGCGGCAGAACGCATCTTCAATGCCATGGAAGGCGTGGAAGGCAAGAAGAAGCTGTTCATCATCTGGGCCGGCGGCGGCAATCCGATGGGCAAGATCAACGCCATGGATCCCTCGCGCTTCGGTATCGAGATCGCCACCGGCGGCAACATCCTGGCGGCGCTGACCGCTTACAAGGAACTGCCGGGCATGGAAGGTGCGACCTATTACTACTACGAGATCCCCAAAAACCCGGTCAATGACTGGCTGGTCAAGGAGCACATGGCGCGCTTCGATTCGCCGCCTGATTTCTTCACCGCCGGCGGCATGGCAGCCGGTATCGCCGTGGTCGAGGCCATCAAGAAGGCAGGATCCACCGACACCGAAGCACTGATTACCGCCATGGAAGGCATGGAATGGGAAACGCCCAAGGGCACCATGCGCTTCCGCAAGGAAGACCACCAGGCGCTGCAGTCGATGTATCACTTCCGCACCGAGATCCAGGACGGCAAGGACTATGGTGTCCCGGTTCTGGTCCGCGAGATCGGCATTGACGACATGGACATTCCTGTCCGCAACTAGGCCTTTGAGCCGCGGACGCCCGCTTGTGGCGTCCGCGGCAGTCTTCCCTTTTCTTGCACAGGTGCGCCATGACACAGATGCTTCTGGAAACGGATGGCCTGACTGTCCGCTTTGGCGGCCATGTGGCCGTGGATTCGGTCAGCTGCGGCTTCCGGGCCGGGGAGCTCACCGCGATCGTCGGGCCCAACGGCGCCGGCAAGACCACCTATTTCAATCTGATTTCCGGACAGGTCACGGCGTCTGCCGGCACGGTGCGGCTGATGGGCGAGGACGTGACCCGCGACCCGGTGGCGAGCCGCTGCCGCAAGGGACTGGGCCGCGCCTTCCAGCTGACCAATCTGTTTCCCGATCTCACCGTGCTCGAAAATGTCCGCCTGGTGATCCAGGCCCGGCGCCGGATGGGCTTCAACCTGTTTTCCATGGCGAGCTCCCACACCGAATTGACGGTTGCGGCAATGGCCGTTCTCGAGCGTGTCCGGCTGCATCCGCTCAGCGAGCAGAAGGTTGGCGGGCTCAGCCACGGCAACCAGCGCAAGCTCGAGGTCGCCATCCTGATCGCGCTCGATCCGGTGGTCTACATGTTCGATGAACCGACCGCCGGCATGAGCGTCGACGAAGCCCCGGTGGTGCTCGACCTGATTGCCGAACTCAAGGCCGAGAAGGACCGCACCATCCTGCTGGTCGAACACAAGATGGACGTCATCCGTTCGCTCGCCGACCGCATCATCGTGCTCCACAACGGCGCACTCGCCGCCGATGGCGATCCGGCCACCGTGATGGCCTCCGATGTCGTTCAGGAAGCCTATATGGGACGGGACCTTGCCGATGTCTGATCCGATCCTCGAACTTTCCGCTGTCCACACAGACATCGCCCAGTATCACATCCTGCAGGGTGTTGATCTGGTGGTACCGCGCGGCGGCGTCACCATGCTTCTGGGCCGCAACGGCGTCGGCAAGACAACGACGCTGCGCACCATCATCGGTCACTGGCAGGCAAAATCCGGCAGCCTTCGCTTCAATGGCGCCGACATCACCGCCATGCCCACCCCTGCCCGGGCGCGCGCCGGCATCGGCTTCGTGCCCGAAGACATGGGCATCTTCTCCGACCTGACGGTGGAGGAAAACATGATTCTGGCGGCCGCCTCCGGTCCGCTCGATCCGGCCCGCATGGAATCGATCTTCAATGCCTTTCCGCCGCTGAAAACCTTCTGGCGCTCGGAAGCCGGCAATCTCTCCGGCGGGCAGAAGCAGATGCTGTCCATCGCCCGTGTCATGGCCGAGGAACGGCAGCTCTATCTGATCGACGAACCGACCAAGGGACTGGCGCCGGCAATCATCTCGACCATGGCCGGCGCGCTGCGCGACCTGAAGGCAAAAGGCGCCTCGATCCTGCTGGTCGAACAGAATTTTTCCGTTGCCAAGGCGCTCGGCGACACGGCGGCGGTGATGGATGACGGGCGCATTGTCTGGGCCGGCGAGATGACTGAGCTGGCCGGTGACGCCGCGTTGCAGGAACGGCTGATGGGCCTGAGCATGGAGGCGCACTGATGACCACCGCCGCACCCGACCACGCACCGAAATATGCACAGCTCTCCCTGCCCGACAGGATCGGCAAGGCGATGCCGCTGCTGCTCGTGCCGGTGCTGGTGGTTCTTGGCTTCCTGTCGATCGGCTCGACATCGAGCTGGCTGACGCTGACCGTATCTGGCCTCGCCATGGGGATGATGATCTTCATCATGGCTTCGGGCCTGACCCTGGTCTTCGGGCTGATGGACGTGATCAATTTCGGCCATGGCGCCTTCATCTCGGTGGGCGCCTATGTCGGCATCTCTGCCCTGGTGGCGCTCGAGAGCTGGACCGGCGTGCCGTCGCTACTGCTCAATGTGGCTGCCGTGCTGGCTGCGGCGGTTGCCGCCATGTGCGTCACCGGCGCGCTGGGCTGGGGCTTCGAGCGGGTGATCGTGCGGCCGGTCTATGGCGCGCATCTCAAGCAGATCCTGGTCACCGTCGGCGGTCTTATCGTCATCGAACAGATGATCCATGTGATCTGGGGGCCTGACGAGATCTATCTCACCCGCCCGGAAATGCTCAAAGGTGCCGTCACCTTTGCCGGTACGGCCATCGAGAAATACCGCTTGCTCGCGGTTGTCTTCGGCCTGGTGCTGTTCGTGGGCATGCGGCTGGTGCTCAAGCGCACCAAGATCGGGCTCATCGTCCGTGCCGGCGTGCAGAATGGCGAAATGGTCGAGGCGCTGGGTTACCGGCTGCGGCTGGTCTTCATCGGCGTGTTTGTCGCGGGCTCGGCACTCGCCGGACTGGGCGGCGTCATGTGGGGGCTCTACCAGGAGGTCATCACCGCCGGCATGGGCGAGGAAATGATGATCCTGGTCTTCATCGTCGTCATCATCGGCGGCCTCGGCTCCGTCGAGGGAGCCTTCATCGGCGCGCTGCTGGTCGGGCTGCTGCAGAATTACGTGGCGTTTCTCGAACCCAAGCTGGCGCTGATTTCCAACATTGCCCTGATGACGGCCGTCCTGATGTGGCGGCCGCAGGGCATGATGCCCGTTGTGAAGGCGAAGTAAGATGCTCACCAACCTGCTCTCCGGCGACCGTCCCCGCTCCCTGATCCTGACCGGCCTGCTGCTGGCCATTCTCGCGGCCCTGGCCCTGGCCCCCTTCCTGTTTCCGGGCGTCAGGTCACTGGAAACTGCGGCGCGGATCTGCATCTTCATCGTGCTTGTGGCGAGCTATGACCTTCTGCTCGGCTATTCCGGCATTGTCAGTTTCGCCCATACCATGTTCTTCGGCCTCGGCGCCTATGGCGTGGCGCTGGCCTCCACCCATATGGGCCGCGGCTTCGATGCGCTGATCGTCGGCACCATTGCCGGCGCCGTCGCCGCAGCGATCCTGGCGCTGCTGATCGGGCTGTTCTCGTTGAGGGTCCGCGCGATCTTCTTTGCCATGATCACGCTGGCGGTCGCCTCCGCCGTGGCCGTGCTTGTCAGCCAGCTTTCCGGCCTGACCGGCGGCGAGGACGGGCTCAACTATTCCATCCCGCGCGAACTCACGCCCGCCTTCAAGCTGGGCAAGCTGTTCGGCATCTCCATCACCGGCAAGATCCTGAATTACTATCTGGTGTTCTTCGCCTCGCTGGCCCTGTTCCTGCTGCTGCTCCGCATCGTCAACTCGCCGTTCGGGCGGGTGCTCAAGGCAATCCGCGAGAACGATTTCCGTGCCGAGGCGATCGGCTACCGGGTCGTGCTCTACCGCACGCTGGCAACCTGCCTGTCGGCAGCCGTTGCCGCGCTCGCCGGAAGCCTGTTTGCCATCTGGCTGCGCTATGTCGGCCCGGCCACCACCCTGTCCTTCGAGATCATGCTCGATATCCTCTTGATGGTGGTGATCGGCGGCATGGGCACCATGTATGGCGCAGTGATCGGCGCCACCATTTTCGTGCTGGCGCAGAACTACCTGCAAAACCTGATGGGCGTCGCAGCCAGCGCCACCGAGGGGCTGCCGCTGATCCCGCAATTGCTTGATCCCGACCGCTGGCTGTTGTGGCTCGGCGTGCTGTTCATCCTCAGCGTCTATTTCTTTCCCACCGGGATTGTCGGACGGCTAAGGGCGGAAGATTGACTTCCGTGCCGATCATGCCGCGGCGGCCGGTGGTTCTGCTGCACGGCTGGACCATGCGCGGCTCGATCTTCGATGATCTTATTGCCCGGTTGCCGGCAGGGTTTGACTGCCATGCGCCTGACCTTCCCGGACACGGCGAGGAGGCAGCGGTCGAGCCATCGCTTGAGGCTGCGGCGCAAATGCTGGCCGATCTGCTGGAGGCGCAGGACCTGCGCGATGTGGTGCTCGTCGGCTGGTCGATGGGCGCCGCCGTCGCCTGGCAGTCTATCGAGCAATTCGGCGCTGACCGGATCGCAGGCCTGATGACCGTGGACATGAGCCCCAAGCTGGGCTGCAACGCGGACTGGCCGCACGGGCTGATCGATCAGGGCGAGAGCGATCTCACCGCCACCACCGAGCGCATGATCTCCGACTGGCCCGGCATGACCGAAGCGATCGCCACCACCATGTTTGCCCGGCGCGAAGGCGCACCGGGCTACGGCCGGCAGGAGGCGCTTGACCAGATCCTCGCCAATGACCCGGCAAAGATGATTGCCATGTGGGAAGCACTGGTCAGAATGGACAAGACAGAGCTGATCGGAAATCTGCCCTGCCCGCTGCTGGCAAGCTGCGGTGCGCGCAGCCGGGTCTATCCCAAGTCAGCGGCTGAATGGCTGGCGGCTACCGCGCCCCGCGGCCGCATGCACGCATTCGAAAATTCAGGTCATTCCCCGCATCTGGAAGAGCCTGAAGCCTTTGCAAAAACATTCGTCGCATTTGCCGGCAGCCTCTAGCCCCACCCGTTTGCGAAGGCCGGTTTACACCGCCACGTCCTTTGCCTTGACCAGCGAGCGGCCCTCGCAGATCAGCACGCCATTGGCATCGGTGCAGGTGGCCCAGAGATCAACCAGATGCTTCTCCGGGCGCAGCCGTGTAATCTCCACCTTCGCGGTCAGTTCGGTCTCGGGCGCAGCGGGCGCCAGGAAGCTGAGTTGCTGCTTGAGGTAATTCGTTCCCGGACCCGGCAGTTCCACACCCAGCAGGTAGGAAAACAGCGCTGCGATCAGCGGCTCCGGAATGGTTTCGGGAACAGCCGATCCGCTCAATCCGGCGAAGCCTTCCAGATCGGCGCGGCTGTAGCTGCGGCGGATGCTTGCTGATTGCCCCACCTGCATCACGCGACCTCCGTTTCGCCGACCAGAAGCTCCGCACCATCGGCGGATCTGACCGCGCGAACTGACAGTCTGCCCGGACACGCACCGCTGATCACCAGGTCGACCGGCTCGCCGGTGTAGCAGGGATTGGGAAACATCATCGTCTGGCCTGTCTGCGAGACATCCGGGTAAGCGGCAGTCAACAATCCCCACAGCCTGGTGTAGATCAGCATGCCATGGCTGACCGTGCGCCCGAAGGCCGTGCGCGCCGAGAATTCCGGATCGACATGGATCGGATTGTCATCGCCCGAAATCTGCGCGAACAGGTCGAATTCCGCCTGGCTCGGCGTCCACGTAGCTGCAAGCTCGATCTTCATGACAGCAGGGTCCTCAGCTCCGGTTTGCGGACCTTTCCGGCCGCCGTGCGCGGGAAATCCTCCACCAGCGTCACCTTGACCGGCACCTTGTAGGCGGCCATCCGCTCCCGGCTCCAGCTCCTGAGTTCCGCCGGGTCGAGACTGGCGCCCGGGCGGGCAATGATGAAGGCCGCACCGACCTCGCCCCATTTGGCGTCCGGCATGCTGATCACCGCAGCTTCCAGCACGTCTTCATGTTCATTGAGCACGCGCTCGACTTCGGCCGGATAGACGTTCTCGCCGCCGGAAATATACATGTCCTTGATCCGGTCGACGATGAAGATATAGCCATCCTCATCGCGCCGCCCGACATCGCCGGTGCGCAACCAGCCGTCTTCGGTAAAGGCGTCGCGCGTGGCTCTTTCGTTCAGGTAATATCCCGGCGTGATGTTGGGGCCCCTGAGCTGGATCTCGCCGGCGCCCTGTTCGCCGGCCGCAACGCCCTCAAGCCGCATCTCGGTCAGCATCTGCGCCCGGCCGACGGAACCGATCTTTCGCTCGGCGTTTTCCGGATCCATCAGGAACACGGTCGGCCCGGTTTCGGTCATGCCCATGCCGTTGAGCACCTTGGCGCCGAAACCGGCGAAGAGCCGGATCAGCGGTTCGGGCAAGGGCGCGCCGCCACAGCCGCAGCGGATGTCACCCCAGTTGATCTCGCCGGCATCGGGCAGCAGGCTGAAGGCCTGGTAGATCGCGGGAACGCCGAAGAACTGCGTGACCTTGCCCTGCTTGAGCAGGTCGAAAATCTGAACTGGTTCGAACTTCCGCAGAACCGTCGAACAGCCGCCGAGCAGAAACAGCGGCAGCGTGTAGAGATTGATGCCCGCGGTGTGAAACAGCGGCAGGAAATTGACCGAGCGGTCATCCGCCGTCATCCGCGTGGCCTGCGAGATATTGACCGCATTGGCCCAGGCCATCTGCGCCGTCTGGATCACGGCTTTCGGCCGGCCGGTGGTTCCCGATGTGAACAGCAGATACCAAGGCTGGTCCGGCACCACCTTGGCAACCGGGACTGTTCCGCCCGCCTCGATCCACGCCGCGATATCGGTTTCGATGCCAAGTTGCGGCATCCCGCAGGCCTGCGCCACATCCCCGGCAAGCCCGGCCTGCGCTGCATCGTGGATGAGAGCCTTTGCGCCCACCGGCTCGAGCGTCTCGACCAGTTCCGGCGCCATCTGCCGCCAATTGAGCGGACACAGGATGATGCCGGTCTTCTGGCAGGCAAACAGCGTGATGAAGAACTCGACCCGGTTGAGGCACAGGATCGCCAGCCGGTCGCCGCGCTGCAATCCCGCCTGCCCCAGCCCGTCGGCCACCGCATTGGCCGCAGCGTTGATGTCGGAAAACAGCCATTCCCGGTCGCTGCCGGCATCGATGAAGGCCGTGGCGTCAGGCGAGATTTCGGCCCGCTTGGTGGCCATGTCGGGGATTAAGTCAAACATCGGCTCTGTCACCCATGCGTTCGATGAATCGTGCCATGCCCAGGGCCGTATCGGGCTGGACAATCCGCTCCAGAAAAGCCGCGGTCTCGG
The DNA here is from genome assembly GCF_026619435.1 of Hoeflea ulvae. Taxonomy (NCBI): domain Bacteria; kingdom Pseudomonadati; phylum Pseudomonadota; class Alphaproteobacteria; order Hyphomicrobiales; family Rhizobiaceae; genus Hoeflea; species Hoeflea ulvae. The sequence continues at coordinate 60,874 of NZ_JAOVZQ010000002.1, read as the reverse complement.
CCTCCAGCCGTGCATTGATCAGGGCGCGGCGAGCCTCGTCCCAGATCAGCGCCTTGGTGGCCAGCCGCGTTCCGATCTCTCCCTCTGAGGCAAGCTGCATTGCCGTCGCCTCGGGCGTGTGCGAAATCGCGGTCGTCAGGCCCGCTTCACAGAGCGCGGAAGCGTCAAGCCGCCGGTCGGACTGCAACCAGTCCAGCGCCCGCCCGGCGCCGATGCGTTCGGGCAGCAGCGCGGTCCAGCCGCCATCGGGGGCAAAGCCGACCTTGGCATAATAGGGCTGCACGAAAGCATCGGGCGCGATCACCGCAAGATCGGCGGCAAACAAGAGCCCGGCAGACCCGCCGGTGATTGCTCCGCGCGCGGCAACCACCACCAGCCGCTTCATGGCAATCAGGCGCACGACGATCGCCTGCAGACACGGAACAACCTCGCGGGCATAGGCATCGGCCTCGCCGCCAGCCGATGCAGTGTGAAAGGCCCGCACATCGCCGCCGCTGGAGAAATTCCGGCCGCCGCAAATCAGAACGACACTGGCGTCGATTGCTTCGGCCTCATCAAGTGCAGAAGCGAGGTCGCCCAGCAGTCCGGGCTCGAGCGCGTTGGCGCGGCCGGCGGCCATGGTCAGCCGCATGCCCGGCGTGCCGTCAGGCAAGTCAAAGGCTTCGCAGGCCACCTGTGTGGTCATGGCGCCAGACCGTCCCGGATCATCGAGAAGGCTTCATCGACCACGTGATCGATATCGGATGTATCGCCCCACAGCACATAGCGTTCGCCCAGCGTCTTGGCGATGCCCATCAGCGCCCAGGCGCGCACCTCCGCGTCACCGGGCCGCAACTCGCCCGCTGCCGCCGCCTCGTCAAGCTGCACCGCATAGGCCTTGGCGAAACTGGTGAAATAGGCCTTGTAGGCATCGGCATCAATGAAGCGGGCTTCCTCGACAATGCGGTAGAGCGATGGGCGCTTGGCGACAAAGCGCAGGAAGGCCTTCAATCCATCCCGCTCGGCCTCCAGCCGGTTCGGCGCATCGGCCACGGCCTGTGTAACCACCGCACGCGTCAATTGCCCCATTTCCAGAACCAGCTCGCGGAAGACATCTTCCTTGCTGGAGAAATAGATATAGAACGTCCCCAGAGCTGTTTTCGCGTGCCGGGTGATGTCGGCGATGGAAGCGGCGGAAAAGCCTTGCGCGCCAATCATCGCCTCGGCCGCACGCAGGATCTGCTCGCGCCGGGCAACACCTCTTTTGGTTCTCGGGTAAGTGTTGGTCGACATAAAACATGAATACTTGTTCATGTTGCAATTTGCAAGAGCGACTATGGGTGAAGAGCACGGAACCGGCTGATTCCAGCGTGGGTGATGTAGATGCCCGCGACAGCGCCAATCTGTGGCAGGGCAGAATTGCCTGGGCCACCCTTGGGGATGGGCGTCATGAGCCAAGCTCGTGCGCCCGGTCTGGATCTGGCCAGAAACATGTTTCGGGGGCACCGACAGAACGGAATTGTTGAGTGTGACCTATCCATAGAATCCGCATCTACAGGTGTGCACTGTTCACGCGCAAATGCACTGGGTTTTGCGGCAAGACCCTGGGTCGATACCCTCGTTTTCGCTTCTGGCGCATCAGATCCAGAAACAGATCAACGGCTTCGTTTTCGCATTCGAAATGGTGCATCTTGCTCTGCCCTCGCTGCCCGATCCTGCCCCATCTCCGGGTCAGGCAGGTTTCGCCGAACAGTGTTTTCGAGATTTCCATGGCGTAATAGCGAGCCATGTTTTTTGCGGCTTCGCTGCGTTCGACATAGATGTGGTAGGGCTGCGTGATCATGCCGGCAGATTCGGACATCCAGGCGCGGGCGTCCAATGAGTTCGGTGAATCAGTGACGCCGGACAGATTCACATTCTTGATAAGTGCTGTCGACGAACCCGACCCTGCTTCTGCCGGGATCGCTGATGTTTCATCCGGGCATTGAGGCCGCGACCGGAATCACCTTTTGTAGGACCTGCTTGCCTGCGGACACCCTCAATCGGTTCATTGCAAGGAATCGATGACGCTTGGCATTAGCGGAATCTGCTCCACAATCCAGAAACCGCAATCACCAGCCACCCGCCGATCATTGCCATGCCTCCGGAAGGTGCAGCCATTGAAAATAAGGGCGTGTCGGCAAAATGGCGCATCAGCAGATCGCCGCAAAACAGCGCCAGGCCAAGGCACAGAAGACCCGCACCGGCGTTCCGGATCCGACCGGAATTTCCAGCAAGGCCCAGCGCAACAAAAAGGGGTGCGTGAAACAGCAGGAATTGCGCAGCCGTGGTGACATTGCCGCCGCCTGCATGGGCACCATAGGCCGACAATGCAACACCTGCTGCTCCCATCAAACCGCCCGCAAAAATGAGAATGGTCATGACGCAGATCCCAGTGGTTGAATGCGGCAAATGAATAGCAGCGCTCGTTTCACCCGGCGAGCCCCGGTCATCATGTCATAGGTCATCGGTGGTGTCCTTTGGAAGGTGGGCAACGGAGGCGGATCAGCTCATGGTATCGTGGAATGATACGCCATATATGGCTTATAAAATCAATTTATCTGCCATATATGTCATATTATTCTTCAGGCTACAGATTCAGCGCCCGCTCCATTTCCTCATGTTCGAATGCGGGTTCCAGGCTGCGAAGCTCTGTGCCCGTCACACCATAGTTGCGCATGATCTCCCTCCAGTTGTCCTTGATCTGCCGTGCCAACATGCGCGCCAATCCTCTGGCTTCATCTGCGGGGAGGTTGAAGAACACAGCAGCCTCAAGCGCAAGCTCCAGGGAGGCCGAGAACGGTTCACCCTCGATGATGGCAGTCTTGAGAAGACGGTGGCGTTCCGGCTGCGGATTGACATCAAAAAGCTGCGACAAGCTCCATTGGCCATCACCGGCATAGACGAAGCCGTGGTTCTTGAGATGGTCGTCTGTGTTCGACACCAGGATGGTAAACACCATCCGCGCCCAGAGTTCGCGCAGGTCTGCAAGCGGGTTGTCGCTGTGCTGCCGGATGAATTGCGCCAGATCCGTATAGGCGCCTTGCTCGGTGCCGTGGCGTTCGAGCGCTGTTCGCGCCGAGATATAGGGGATGCGCGCTGTGCCCTCCCGGTCAAAGCGGCGGATGAGGGCAATGGGATGCGCGGTTCGTTCCAGCATCAGCCGGGCGTCGGGGGCATTCAGGCCCACCGCGCGGGCGAGTTTCAAGGTTGCAACTTCAATGCGCTCGACCGGGCTGGCGTCGCCCGAGGATGAGAATTTCGCGATCCAGAGCTGGTCTGCGTCCAGCACATTGGCCTTGGGCCTTGCGCCCCCGATCGAACCACCGGCCCCGGCCATCTGGCGCAAAGCCTGGTTTGAAACGTCGCCACCGCGTTCAATGCTGGCAGAGATGGCCTGCAACTCTTCCAGGTCGATCAGTTGCGGAACCGGAACAGCGCCCTCCCCCGTGATGATCCGCTGCTCGCCATCACAGAACCGCAGCGCGCCTTGACGCGTGGTGTCGTCGGTCAGGGTCAGCATGTCGAACTCGCTGAGACCGGACCCATAGAGGCGCTGCATCAGCATGCGGCCCCAGGCGTCAGGGGCGGCATCCTGCAACACGCCGGGCAGGCTCTCACGCTGATCGCCTCCCCGGCCGGAGGACGCGAAGAAGGGCGCGGGACCGAGTGGCAGATCCGGGGCGATGGCGAAGCCGCGGGAATCCCCGATCCAGCCCTGGTCATAGCTGAACTCGGAAAACTGCCTGTTACGGTCGAACGAGAATCGGAGCTTGCCCACATGCAACAGGCTGCGGCCGAGGTGAACTTCAGCTTCCTGCGGCCCGGGAGCGGAGCGCCTGCGCAAGGTCCGGGATTGATCAGACGGCATCATCAAAAGGCGATCCCCTTGCGCGCGCCCCGATTGCTGTCAGGGGTGTCCTGTTGCGCGCTGGTGTCGTCCCGGCTTTGAACGGGCTTGCCCGATTTGAAGGAGCGTCCGCGCTTTGGCACCGCTTCCAGCGCGCGAGAGAGCCCCACGGCATCATTTTCCGGAGACATCAGATCAGCCAGCACCCCCGGACTGCCTAGGGCGGCAAGCACCGAGGCCAGGTTGCCGATGCCAACACCGGGATCGCCTTTTTCCAGACGCGTCAGCGTGCGATCCGAAACACCGGCGCGGGTTGCCAGTTCCACTATCGAAAAGCGCCGCGCAAGCCGTGCCCGGCGCAGGTTCTGCCCCAGATCGGTCAGGGATCGACTAGCCTTCAAACTGGACATGGAAGCCTCATATGGCAGATTGCGCGAATTAACCTGTCATATATGGCATGTTGATGGCTGGTCAAGCACGTAACGTCCTCACCGCCTGCGGACAGGATCCGCAATGACCGGGAAATGCTCTAGGCGTTACCGGTCTGATCTCTGTGTATCAGAAGCATCTGAATATCGGCGACATTGGTTCCGGTTGCCCCTGTCTTGAGCAGGTCGCCCGACGCCTGGAGCGCATGATAACTGTCGTTCGCCATGAGCAGGCCTTGCGGCGACATCCCTGCGTCGCGGATGCGCCTCAGAGTGCACCCGTCAACAAGGCCGCCAGCCGCGTCCGTGGGCCCATCCCGCCCATCTGTGCCCCCCGAGAGAAAGCACCATGCGTGTTTCCACGCCGCCCGCTCCGCTTTCATGGCGAGCCGCAAACAAAGTTCCTGGTTGCGGCCTCCTTTTCCGGCACCTCGAACTGTTACCGTGGTTTCCCCGCCCCAGATCATAAGTGACGCATTCGAGGCGGCATGATCACCAGCAATGCGCCGCGCAGCCTCGGAAACGTCACCGGTCAACGGGGTAACGATCAGTGTACCGTGTGGTCGCGCTGCCTTGATGGCTGCCAGACTGAGTGCATTCGAGCCGATCAGCCTGTTGTCACACTCAGGGACCGCCAAAGAGGTCGTGGCGGTCTGCAAATGATGGAGCACCTGCGGAGAAACCCTGTGCAGGATTCCGAAGGTGGAGAGGATTTCCAGTGCGTCGCCGGGGGTCCCCGCGGGTTCGGACGTGGGGCCCGATCCGATGATACGCAGATCATCACCCACCACGTCAGACAGGATCATTCCGGTAACCCTGGCCGGCGCGGCTGCCCTTGCCAGTCCACCGCCCTTGGTTCTGGAAATCTGTTGCCTGACGATATTCATGGCCGTGATGTCGGCGCCGGAGGCGAGCAGCAGCTTTCCCGTCTCGACCTCGTCAGAAAAGCTCAGTGCGCCTGCCGGCGCCGGCAGCATTGCCGATGCACCTCCCGAGATCAGCACCAGAACATGGTCCCTGGCGCCCAGCTTCGTGAGCAGTTTCAGAAGAGTTCGGGTCGCCGCGAGTCCATTCTCATCGGGAACCGGATGGCCCGCGGCGAAGACACGTGCTCCGGGCAAGGCAGACGTGTTCCCGGCATTGGTTATCACGATGACCGGTGCGCCGAACCTCGCTGCCTTGGCTTCCATAGCCGCAGCAGCCATGGACCGCGCCGCCTTCCCGACGGCGATGATGCATGAAAACGGGTGCGGCCGTTCTGCAAAGTCCCTGGCAAGGCACTGCCGCACCGCATTGCCGGGATCGGCCGCAGCGACTCCGATGTCAAACAAGCTCCTGGCTTCCTTGCGAAGTCGCCGGGTCGACGCATCAGCTTCGGCCGATTGCAACCGCTCAGGCTGCATTGCGGGGGTTTTGGGAAACGTGCTTTTCCAGTGCCTCGAGCACAGCGTCGCCGCAGCCTCTGGTATCGGCTTCCCCGCCTAGATCACTGGTGCGGCGCTCCGGGTCCGAGAGCACCGATTCGATGGCTGCAACGACGGCGGACGCAGCCTCGGGATGGCCGAGATGGTCGAGCATCATGGCGCCACACCAGATCTGCCCAACCGGATTGGCGATCCCCTGCCCGGCAATGTCCGGAGCCGAGCCATGCACAGGTTCGAACAGGGAGGGGAAGGTCCGGGTCGGATTGATGTTGCCTGATGGCGCGATGCCGATTGTTCCGGTGCAGGCCGGACCGAGGTCGGAGAGGATGTCCCCGAACAGGTTCGACGCCACCACCACGTTGAAGCGTTCCGGCTTGAGCACGAACAGCGCCGTGAGGATGTCTATGTGATATTTGTCGACGGCAATGTCCGGGAACGACTTGGCCATCTCCAGCACCCGCTCGTCCCAATAGGGCATGGTAATGGAAATGCCATTGGACTTGGTGGCCGAAGTAAGGGTCTTGCGTTCGGTCCGCTCGGCAATCTCGAAAGCATAACGCAGAATGCGATCCACGCCCTGGCGCGTCATGACCGTTTCCTGCATGACGGTTTCCCGATCCGTGCCTTCGAATATCTTTCCGCCTATTGAGGAATATTCGCCTTCCGTGTTTTCGCGCACGACCCAGAAGTCGATATCGCCCGGCGATTTGCCGGCCAGCGGGCAAGGCACTCCCGGCATCAGCCGGACCGGCCGAAGATTGGCGTACTGGTCAAACTCGCGCCTGAACTTGAGCAGCGATCCCCAGAGCGAGACGTGATCCGGCACCGTGTCCGGCCAACCCACAGCACCGAAGAAGATGGCATCGCTGTCAATGATGCGGGACTTCCAGTCGCCCGGCATCATTTCACCATGCCTGGCATAGTAATCACAGGAAGCGAAGTCGTGCTCTTCGAAGTCGAGCCCGATGTCAAACAGCCGGGCCGCCGCACTCAGGACCTTCAGGCCCTCCGGCACAGTCTCTTGCCCGATGCCGTCGCCGGCGATTACAGCGATCTTGTATGTATTGCGTTCATTTGTGTTCATGGTTTCAAGCGACCTCGGTTTCCAATGCATTGCGACCTTCAAGCACGGCAATCACGGCTCGGGTCACGTCCTGTGTTCGCGCGGTGCCGCCAAGATCCGGTGTATGGAACCGCGACTCCGCAGTCACACGCTCGACAGCCTTCATCAATCGATCGGCCGCCGCGGCCTCGCCGAGATGCTCGAGCATCATGGCGACCGTCCAGAAGGTTGCCACCGGATTGGCAACGCCTTTGCCGGTGATGTCGAAAGCCGAACCATGTATCGGTTCGAACATGGATGGCGCGGTCTTTTCAGGGTTGATATTGGCCGTCGGAGCCACTCCGATGGAACCCGACAGCGCCGCGGCCAAATCTGAAAGTATGTCCGCGTGCAGATTTGACGCCACGATGGTATCAAGCGAACGGGGATTGAGCGTCATGCGCACGGTCATCGCGTCGACCAGCATCTTGTCCCAGGTGACGTCCGGGAAATCCTTGGCCACCTCAGCGGCGATCTCGTCCCACATCACCATCCCGTAGCGCTGCGCATTCGATTTTGTCACCACGGTGAGCAGCTTGCGCGGCCTGGAATCGGCCAATGCAAAGGCAAAACGCATGATGCGCTCCACGCCTGCGCGGGTAAAGATTGCCACCTCGGTGGCAATTTCCTGGGGCAAGCCTCTGTGCGAGCGTCCACCCTGGCCCGCATATTCACCCTCGGAGTTCTCGCGCACGATCACCCAGTCGAGATCGTCTGGACCAACATTGGAAAGCGGACTCCGAATGCCGGGCAAGACACGCGTCGGCCGGACATTGGCGTATTGATCGAGCGGCTGGCAGATGGCAAGGCGAAGGCCCCACAGCGACACGTGATCAGGCACATCCGGCGCACCCACCGCACCGAACAAAATGGCGTCAAACGGCCGAAGCATCTCGGCGCCGCCCTCGTCCATGAAACTGCCGGTCGCCTTGTAGCGATCTGAGCCCCAGTCAAATGTCGTGACATCAGCCTCGAACGTGCCGCTTTGGCGTGCCACCGCGTCCAGGACCTGCACCCCCGCCGCCACCACTTCCTTGCCAATCCCGTCGCCCGGTATGGCGGCGATTTTGTAGTTGTTCATATTCATCTCCGAATTGCATTCCTGGCCAGGCAACCATGGTCTTGATGGCTGGCTGGCCAGGTCACTGCACCTTAGGCCGACAGAGCCCGGCTCAAAGTCGACAGGTTGTCCATCCGCTCGATTTCGCGAACAATGGCGATGATGTCCTCGGTCTTGCCGTTGTCCCACTTCGCGAACTCGGCGCAGCCACGGAACTTGTCGGCCACTTCCTCATAGGTCATCGGGTTCGCGGGACTGCCCTTGCCGAAGTCAGCCCGTCCGGAAACGACGCGGCCATCCTTGAGAGCGATGTCGATGATGGTCGTCATTTTCGAATAGCCCGCGGCTTCCGCCTCGTCATTGACGTAGAAATCCACCTTCTTGATCATTTCCCGCACATCGTCTCGCATGACCACTTCGTCGGTAAACTCGGGCAATCCGGCCCGGCGCTCGAGAAGAAGGATGGCCATGCAGAACTCCATCGAGAACTTGGCCTGCAGCTCGTTGGTTGGACGGTGGTGTATCAGCGCATTGGGCATGTTGTGATTGGTGCCGACGCGGACCTTTTCCACCTGCTCCGGACGCAGATCGTTTTCCAGAATCAGCCGCAGCATTTCGGTCATCCCGGGGTGGGTGAGCGACCCGGATGGATGCGGCTTGATCGAGACGCCCGGCGAACCGAAGGTCCAAGGGGCGCCAAGCTTGCCGCGAATGGCGGCCTCGTCATATCCGCCGCCTGCAGCCTGGAAGAAGCCGCGGTGGGACTCCAGAATCTCCTTGGCTGCACTCCATCCCGCCGCAGCCAGATCTGCTGCCAGAACACCACTTTCGCTGGAACGACCGGCATGGAAGGGCTTTGTCATGGTGCCGAAGTTTTCACGCAGTCCGGCCGACTGGCTCGCGGCAATGGAAAACGCCTGGAGAGCCGTGTCCAGATCCAGCCCCCGAAGCTTCATGGCTGCTGCCGCTGCAGCCATGGTGCCGCAGGTGCCGGTTGCGTGAAACCCGTGCTGGTAGTGCCGCGGCGAAATTGCCTCTGCCACCTTGCATTCGACCTCGACACCGAGCTGGTAGGCCAACATCAGGTCCTTGCCCGACCCACCCACCTCTTCGGCGACCGCGAATGCTGCTGGCAGTGCAGTCGCCGTGGGATGCGTCAGAAGTCCGTAGACCCGGTCGGCCGCGACGGCGAGCTGAGTGTCATCATAATCATCGGCATGAACCCCCACGCCATTCACAAAGGCGGCGAAGCGCGGCGGCAGTTTCATGTCAGAGCCGATGACCGTGCAGTCTCCCGCGGCGGCAACCGCCTGGAGGTGAGCACGCGCCAGTTCGCCGCTGCGGGCGACCGATCCGGAAAGCGCAAGCCCGAAACCGTCCAGCATCGACTTGCGTCCTTCCTCGAGGACGTCGGCCGGCAAGCTTGAGAAGTCCGCATCGAGAACGAAAGAAACCGTGTAGGCGGTGAGCCCTTCACCCGTATTGGTTGAGATGTCCGGCGTGTAATTCTTGTGTGCTGATTGTGACACGACTGCTGTACTCCATGTTTGATTTTGGGATTAGTCCTCGACCGCGGTTTGAGGCATTCGCCCGTTCCACGTTCTGCGAATGGTATTGATGATTGGGACGCCAGCGATGCCGAACAATGCCAGCAGGAAGAACACCAGGGCTATCGGACGTGTGAAGAACAGCATCCAGTTCATGTCGAAGATGATCATCGACTGCGCGAAGGTATTGTCGACCATGGTTCCGAGCACCAGGCCCATGATGATAGGCGCCGGGGCAAATCCGAAGGTCTTGAGCATGTAGCCGGCACACCCCGCCAGCAGCATGATATAGACGTCGATGACCGACTGATTGACCCCAAATGAGCCTACGACGCACAAGGCGAAAACAGCAGGCCACAGGAATTGCGGCGGAATGAGCGTCACGCGAGCGAACAGCTTGATGCCGAGCAGGCCGAACACCACGAGCACGACATTGGCAATCAGCATGGAAATGAAGATGCCGTAAAGCAGCGTTGGCTGTTCCTGGAACAGGTAGGGACCGGGCCGCAACCCGTGCATGATAAGCCCACCCAGGATCACCGCCGTGGTCCCCGAACCAGGGATGCCCAAAGCGAGGGTTGGCACCATCGCTCCGCCGGTCGCCGCGTTGTTGGCGGTCTCGGGCCCGGCGATGCCTTCAGGAATGCCGGTCCCGAACTCGTCAGGACGCTTTGACCACCGGCGCGCTTCATTGTAGCCGATCATCGACGCGATCGTGCCACCCTCGGCCGGCAGGATGCCGATGAAGGTTCCGATGCCGCACGACCGCAGGATCGTCGCAAAGGAATCCTTGAAATCCTGGAGCTTGGGCAAGCGGAGCGCGTCGACCATGCTTTTCTTGGGGCGGGCGGTGATGCCCGCTTGGGTGAGAAGTTCGGTAATCGCGAACATGCCGATGAGGACCGGTACAAAGTCGATGCCTTCGTACAGCTCGGGGATGCCGAAGGTGAACCGTTCCACTCCTGTGGTCAGCGACACGCCGACTGTTGCGAGAAACACGCCAAGACACCCGCCAATCAGGTTTTTCGTTGCGTTCTTGCCGCTGATCGAAGCCAGCATTGAAAGCCCGAAGACGGTAAGCGCGAAATACTCGGGAGGACCGAACCGATAGGCAAGCCCTGCCAGAAAGGGTGCAGCAACCAGAAGCACGATCAGGCTGAATATGCCGCCGATGGCAGAGCTTATGGTGGCGATCCCCAGAGCTCTGCCCGCTTCGCCGCGCTGCGCCATGGGATAGCCGTCAAATGCGGTCGCCGCCGCCGGCGGGGCGCCGGGTGTGTTGATCAGAATGGCCGTGATCGAGCCGCCGAAAGTGCCTCCGCAATAAAGTGCTGCAAGGGATGCAATTGCCGGGATCGGCTCGAGAAAGATGGTGAAGGGGAGAAGCAGGGCCGCGGCCATCGTGGAAGAAAGACCCGGCAGTGCCCCGACCAGAACGCCCACGATTGTCGCAGCCACAATCAGGAACAGAGTGTAGGGCTCGAAGGCAGATCCGAGCGCGAGCAGAAAATCATTCATCGCATCACCTCAAAAGCCGAAAATGCCGGTAGGAAAACGAAGCTGTAGAAGCTGGGAAAAAACACACCAGATCGCCAAAGGCAGTCCAACCGTGTAAATCGCCAGCGGGAGAGGTCGCCGCTCCCCCCAGCTGACCGGAAGAACCAGAGCAATGACGGCAAGTGTCAGCAGCATGCCCAGGACCGGCAAGAGCGCCACGCCCACGACAATCAGGGCGCCTGTCACGAGTGTGCGGGTGGTCGGTGTCTTGATGCTCGATCGTTGAGCGCGCCAGCCGCGCAGGATGATAACGCAGGACAGTATTGCGACGGTCGCAAGCAGCACCCTGGGAAAGAATGATGCGGGAATGCCCTGGGAGAGCGCGGCGGGGACCTTTGCGAAGCGCGTGGTCTCCCACCAGAGCAGGCCGCAGATGGCTATGGCTGTAAGGCCGACACCCAGATCCCGGTGCCTGGCGCTGTGCGGCGCGGACGAGCTTCCGTGATCAGGGCGGGGTTCGGAGGAAGCCGCAGCTCCCTCCTCTCCTTTTGCCCTCCCATGGAATTCGCGAATCCCCTTGTCAGGGTGCTTTTCCATGATGACCGCCCTTATTTGACCATGCCGAGTTCAGTCAGGACTTCCACGGCGTTCACGTGGATCTTGCGAAGCTGCGGATCCCATGTCGCGCCAGGTGCCGGGCTGTTCATTGGCATGCCGGAATTGATCAGAAGATCCTGGTAACGCTCGCCTGCCATGGCTTCGAGCAAGGCCTTTTCGAGAATATCCAGCCGCTCCTGCGGGACGCCTTTCATGGCCACGAGTCCCCGGACTGTGGAGAAGTCGGCATCAAGGCCCAGTTCCGCGGTGGTGGGGGTATCAGGCAGAGTGTCCACACGCGCGGGCGCCATGATCGCGACAGCGGTCAGGTCGCCCCGGCTGATCGCATCCATAGCTTCAGTGAGGTTGAGGCTGGCAACGTCAAGTGATCCACCCATCAGGTTTATGACCAGTTCACCGCCCCCTTCAAAGGGCACCACGGAAATGTCGATATCGGCTTCGCGGGCAAAGACCTCGGCCGAGGCGTGATCGACTGAGCCCACATGAGTCGTGCCCCAGCGCAACGGGCTTCCGTCATGCTCAAGCATGCTCTTGGCCGTTGTGAGATCACCATCTGCCCGGGTGACGATCAGGATGGGGTCGTCCGAAGCGCGGGCAATTCCGACGATCTCGTCGATACCCACCGGCGAATTTCCTTGCGCCATGGTGTAAAGATGGGTCGGGGTAACCAGCATGAGTGTATAGCCGTCAGCCGGCCGGCCCTTGGCATAGCTCATGGCCACACGGCCGGAGCCGCCGGTTTTGACCGCGATACTGACCGGCACGCCCAGTGCCTTCTCGAGCGCGGGCTGCATCGTGCGCAGGGTTGTGTCTGTGCCGCCGCCCGCCGAAGCGTGCGAAATAATCTCGATCGGACCACTCGGAAAAGCATCCTGTGCCATGGCCGATGGTGCCAGAATGGCAGCGGCCATTGCCGCTGTTGAAATCAGGGCAAGTCGTTTGTAAAATTGCATGATAGTTCCTCCCGTTTTGCAGTTGGTGGCTGTAACGGCTCTCCTTCGCCGCCTGTCCCACGCAGCACCCGTCAACGCGTCGCTGTCAGTGCCTCCTGCACTGGCCGCGAGCCTGACTGGGTACGTGATCTGCGTGAAAGTTGTGCCGCGAGGCGCACGGCGCTCGCTGTGGCTCCCGGATCGGCGATGCCCTTGCCCACGATATCGTAGGCAGTGCCATGCGCCGGGGTTGTAAACACGATCGGCAATCCGGCGGTGACAGTCACACCGCGGTTGAACCCTTTGAGCTTGGTAGCGATCTGCCCCTGGTCATGATACATCGCCAGGACGCTGTCGAACTGCCCATCGAAGGCCTTGAGATAGACGGTATCGCTGGGAAAGGGTCCGTGGCAGTTGATGCCCTTGAGCGCCATTTCCTCCACGGTTGGCTTGATCACATCTATTTCTTCTCGCCCGAACAACCCCCCTTCACCGCCATGCGGGTTCAGGGCAGCCACGGCGATCCTCGGATTGTCGATCCCGGCGTTCCGCATCGTCCGGTCGGCGAGGATCAGAGCATCCCGTATGCGGTCCGGTGTGATCTGATCGATGGCTTCGCGGAGCGAGACATGGCTGGTGACACGGGTCATCCAGCGCCCGTCCAGCACGTTCATTTCACTGAACAGGCCGTTAAACTCCATCAGATGTGCGAACAATTTGTGCTCGTCGGGAAACTTCCAGCCTCCCTGGAACATGGCTTGCTTGTTGAGAGGCGCAAAGGTTATCGCGTCCACAAACCCGCCTTTCGCAAGACCGATCGCCGCCTCAAGCGTGGCGCCAACAACGGCACCGACCTCGGGATTGGCCTCACCCAAGGCGAAGGTTGAAGGATCAAGGTTGCGCAAGTCGACGAGTGGAATGCGGTCAGACCGCCGGAGTACGTCCTGTGCTGCCTGACCGTCACTTACGATTTCGAGATTTGGAGACAGGCCAGCCTGGCTGCACCCCAGATCCATGATCCGGCTGTCACCCACGACAACAAACCGGGCCACCTGCCCCATGTCCTCGGAGGCGATGATACGGGCGGTCAGTTCGGGCCCGATCCCTGTCGGATCTCCCGGGACCAGGGCTATAGTGGGCAGTGAAGCGGGTTCAATCATTGTGTTCACTTCCTTCGCCTTCGATGCGTATGTGAGAAAGACTTGCAGGCTCCCGGCCACGGCGGGTGCCAAGGGGTGCGTCCGACATCGTCGCCATCAGTCGTGCCTTGCCTGAAAGCACGTGCCGTTCGCACAGCAGCGCCGCAGCCGTGACGTCACCCTTTTCGAAAGCCTCGACGATCGAGCGGTGCTCGGCATTGGCCGCCTTCAACGCACCACGGACCACGAGACCGCGGCGGCGGAACAAATTGAGCTGGGTCTGCAGCCGGGGCCAGAGCTCGGCCACAGACTCGTTCCCGCAGTGCTCGATAATCAGATTGTGGAAATCTTCATTGAGCAGATAGAAGCGGTGGAAGTCGTTGCTCTCCGCTGCCTCGTCCATCTGCTCCACCGTCGCGACCAGTTCCCGCAACTGGGCGACACTGATGCGTTCGACAAGCAGCCGGCCCGCAGTCCGGAACAATGCGGCCCGCACTTCATAGATGTCCACGGCTGTCTTCAGACCGATTTCCTGGACGAAGAAGCCCCGATTGAGCGCCGATCGCACCAATCCAGCCTGCTCGAGTGCGCGACAGGCCTCGCGCACAGGCCCCCGGCTTGTCCCGAGCTGCTGAGCCAGGCCGCTTTCGTTGATCCTGTCTCCGCCAACAAGCTCGCCTGCGTTGATGAGGTATTCCAGCCTCGCTGCCACCTCCGCTGCACCCAATGGGGCGCGCGGCGCCTCATCCGAATTGTCGACGATTTCTGGATCTACAGTCAATTTCGCCTCCGTAAATAACATTTTTGGTTTAATTGACGCCAATAAAAAGCCTCTGCCAAAATTTGTCAACGATTTTAATCAGAACCTCGTTTTTTGTCTTCGATCCGCTGCCGGCTCTTGGGGGTGGAGCATGAGGCGGGTCTTCGCCGCCGCGGCAGTCTGGCCCGCTGGAGAGCGCCGGCAGCGCTCAGCGGCCGGGGCGTCCCCACGCCGCAAGACGAGCGGAGACCAGCCGCGTTGCTCTGATCTGCCGATCAAAACTGCGTCAACGTCGGGCGCGGCGTTCGGGCAGCAGTTGCGCCAAAGCGAAGGGCGGGCTGAAGATCCGTGGCGCTGGCCAATGGCCGGAAGAAAAGCACGAAACAAGGTTCCGGCGCACAGTGGAGCGGCACGGCACATCAGGCCAGGCCTCGTCGCGGGCTCGACTGGTCCGGGAACGGTCCGGACGCTCTCCTCAGGCTTCCTGCACCGCAAGGCGTGAGGCAAGATAGGCGCCGCCCGCCACATAGGGCAGCGCACCGAGCAAGGCCATCAGGCCGCCGCCGAGCTGCTGATCCTGCAGCGGATCGAGGCCGAAGGCGCCGAGGCAGAATTGTGGCGCGTAGACGAGCGCCGGCGCGAGGACGAGAAGCACGCCGAGCATGGCCATGTGCATGGATGCAAACAGCATCGCAAAGGCTCCCGCAGCACCGGACCCGGCATCACGGCCCGCAAGGCAGATCCACCACAACCACAGCCCGGCCGCAAGAAAGCTCAATTGCTGGAGCGCGAAGGCCGGGTCGAGCCGTGCCGCCGCCTCATGCAGCGCCGGCACATGCCAGCCCCAGACCACGGCAAAATCGAAAACCGAGGCAGCCAAGGCACCACAATACCAAAACCGCGGCGCAAGGTCCGGCGGTGACAGCCGCATGAGGCCGATGACGATCAACGGCGCGGCCACCACCATGACACCCAGATGCAGGATCATGTGCGGCGAAAACGCCCGGCGCGCCATGCCGGGCAAAGGCCCCAGCCACAGACCGGCAAGCAGCAACAGGCCCGCTGCAAGCGGCCACAGCCTCACCATCCGCATGAGGAGATGACCAGCGTGGGAAACAGCGTCCAGAGCGCGGCGGCCAGCCCCACCCAGCCGCTCATGCGGCTGACGCTGCGGGCAAAGCCGGGCGCTGCGCCAAATCGCGGCGAATACAGCAGCGCCAGAAGCCCGGCCTGGACCAGTACGGCCAGCACGAAAGCCACACCCAGCGTGATGCGGCCCCAGGACACGCCGAAGAGGCCCGATGGGCCCGGATCAAGCTGGCAGACAAGCCCGTGCAGCGCATAGACGGCGCTGAACGAGGCAAGCCAGACCAACGGCGAGACGAGTATCCGCAACAGGTCCTTCATGTCACCAGCCCCGGAAGATAGACGGCCGGCACGACAAGACCTGTCACAGCGAACAGATACATGATCCATACCCTGACGATCGACAATTCTCCCCGCCGCCGCTGCGACATGTAGCCGGCCCGGTGCCTGGCCAGCACAAAGATCAGCATCAGGCTGGCCAGCGCCGCATGGGCCAGCCCGTAGCACCCCAGCACCAGGATCGTGGCGTTGTAGGCGTGGCCCGTCGCCGGCGGCGCGCTCCACAGCATCATCGAAAATGCAGCGACCAGGCCCAGAGCGCCGGCAACCGCCGCAAGCAGCCCCGGAACCGGCGTGCCGCCCTTCTGATTGCTGCGGCCTGAAAACGTCACGCCGGCAACGGCAAGCACTGCACCGCCCGCCGCGACGAGCATGGTCAGCAGCGATGGCGCGATGAAGGCCGGCGGCGGCCAGCCCGGGGCGATGGTCCAGAGAAACGCGTAGCCGAACAGCAGCGAGCCGAAGAGCGTCGCATTCGCCACCAGCAGGAACATCGACCCCCACCAGCCCGGCGGCCGGCTGACCTCTGCGAGGGTGGGAACGGCCACGCCGCGACCGACGAGCTGGTCTCCCTCATCCTGCCTTGATCCCAGCTGCCAGACCCAGCGCCAGCCAAGCGCAGCCACGGCAGCGATGGCGACCGGCGTGATCAGGTAGAGCTTGACGAGAAGCGAGAGGAAAAAGACGCCGGTGACCGCAGCCAGTGCGATCGGCAGGCGCGTGTTGGCGGGATAGATCACCAGCTGTTCAGGTTCCGCCGTTGCGCTGTCGATCATCAGGGTCTCGCGCCGCCCGCTTGCCGCATCGCCCAGATAGCCCTCCCCGCGTGCGAGCCGCGCCGGCAGACCAGGGTCATCCCACAGCGGTTCGCGCGAATTCACCCGCGGCAGGCTCGCAAAATTATAGGCCGCGGACGGTCTCGGGATCGCCCATTCCAGCATGCCCGAGTTCCAGGGGTTACGGGGGCGGGATGGCGCACGACAAAGCTGAGCACCACCTCGATCAGCACGACGGCCAGCCCGAATGCCATCACGAAACCGCCGACCGAGGAGATCAGGTTGATCGCCGTCCAGCCGTCCTCCGGCGCATAGGTCGATATCCGCCGCCGCTGCCCCATCAGGCCGACCCAGTGCATGGCGAGGAAGGTGACATGAAAGCCCGTGAAGATCAGCGCGAAGGCCACTTCGCCGAGACGGAAAAACCGCCTGTTGCCTGTCACCAGCGGCAACCAGTAGTAAATTCCGGCCAGCACAGGAAACACGAAGCCGCCGAACAGCACATAGTGCAGATGCGCGGTGACAAAGGCGGTGTCGTGCACCTGCCAGTCGAAAGGCACCACCGCCACCATGACGCCGGTCAGCCCGCCGATGACGAAGGTGACGAAGAAGCCGAGGATGTGCAGCATCGGCAGCCGCAGCCGCGGTGTGCCTTTCCACATCGTCCCGATCCAGGCAAAGACCTGGATTGCCGTGGGCACCGCAACCAGCGTCGAGGCGGCGGAGAAGAAGGCGAGCCCCATATGCGGGATGCCGGTCGTGAACATGTGGTGCACCCACAACCCGAAGCTCAGGATCGCCAGGGCGACTGCGGCGGCCACCACCCAGCGGTATCCGAGCAGCGTGGTCGACGACATCACCGGCAAAATGGTGGAGACCATTCCCGCCGCGGGCAGGAAGATGATGTAGACCTCGGGATGGCCGAACAGCCAGAAAAGATGTTGCCACAACAGGCTGTCGCCGCCGAGTTCCACCTGAAAGAACGGCAGTGCAAAGGCCCGTTCCAGCTCCAGCAGGATCGATCCAAGGATCAACGGCGGAAACCCGGTCAGGATCATCAGCGAGACCACCAGCATGTACCAGGCAAACACCGGCATCCTGGCCAGCGTCATGCCGGGAGCGCGGTATTTCAGGATCGAGACGGTGAACTCCACCGCCGCGCAGATTGCCGATATTTCGACGAAGGTGATGCCGATCAGCCAGAAATCCGTGTTGATGCCGGGCGAATGGATCCGGCCGGTCAGCGGCGGATACATGAACCAGCCGCCGTCGGGTGCGATGCCGAACACAAGCGAGACCAGCAGCATTGCGCCGCCGAAGAAATAGCACCAGTAGCCATAGGCGGTGAGCCGGGGATAGGCCAGGTCGCGCGTGCCCAGAATCTTGGGCAGCAGGTAGATCGCCAGGCCCTCGATCATCGGGATGGCGAACAGGAACATCATGATGGTCCCGTGCATGGTGAAGAGCTGGCTGTAGATTTCCGGCCCGGCAAACGCCGAATGCGGAGTCGCCAGCTGCGCCCGTATCAGCATGGCAAGAATGCCGCCAACCAGGAAATAGAAGGATGCGGTGACGATGAACATGCGTCCGACATCGCTGTGATTGACGGTCGACAACCAGCCTTTCCAGCCCGGTTCGGAAGACCAGATCGCCGTCAGCCTGCGATGGCGCGCCAGTGCATTCATTGCTCACCCTCCAGGAATTTCTGCCAGTCTTCGGGTCCATGCGCGATGACGGCAAACCGATGATTGTCATATCCGCGGCCGCTGAACTCGGCGCTCAGTCCGTCATAGCTGCCCGGCGCGTCGGCTTCGATCCTGAGCACATTGACATGGCCGGGGATCGCGTCGAGCTTGCCGGCCAGCCGCGGCACCCAGAAGCTGTGGATCACATCCGCCGTGGTGATGGCTATGTCGACAGGGCGCCCGGCGGGTATGTGCAGGACATTCTCCGTGCTGCGCCCGGGATCGTGCTCGTAGGAAAAGCGCCACGACCATTTGCGCGCTTCCGCCTCTATCCGTGTCACATCTGCGCCGCTGCGCGGGACAAGCCGCTCCCCGATCCACAGGCCGTAACCGAGCAGGCAGAGCAGGATGACGGCCGGGAACACCAGGCCCAGGCCGATGATCCACAGCCTCTCGCCGGCAGCCCGGGCGGGGCCGGCTCCGGCGGGCCGGAAGGCAAGCGCCAGCAGCATCATCACAAACACGAAGATTGCGGTGAACCCGATCAGCATGCCCCACCAGAGCGTGGCGATCGAACGCGCCGCCGGACCCGCCGGGTCGAGCGTCGACAGGTCTCCGGTGCAACCCGAAAGGGTTTCGAGCGTTATGCACAAAACACACAGCTTCAGGAGGCGGGCGCCATGCCGACGCAAAAGATCGAAGGCCAGGACGAGCAGTTCGCAGATCCCGTGGCTGAACAGCCCGGCTTTGACAATACCCAGTCCCGGATTGCCATACTCGGCCACCCGATCCACGCCATGAGCGTTTCGTTCCCCATCGCCCTGACCTTCTGCACGTTTTTCGCCGACGCTCTCTACTGGTGGACAGGCGATCCGTTCTGGGCGCGCGGCGCGCTGTGGGCGGTTGGCGCCGCATTCCTGTTCGGCATGTTGGCGGGGCTGTCGGGAACCGCCGAATTGCTGCTGGTTTCGGGCATCCGTGTGCGGGCCGCGGCCTGGACCCATTTCATCATCGCGGTCACGCTGCTGTCGCTTCTCGGCGCCAATTGGGGGTTTCGGCTGTTTGGCTATGAAAGCGCCGTGCTTCCCTATGGCATCCTGCTCTCGATGCTTGGCGTTCTGGTGGTGAGCTTCACTGGGTGGCATGGTGGCAAACTCGTTTTCGATTACCGGCTTGGAACGTCGAAAGGCAAATGACCGCCCCGCGGCACACGCAGCCATTCGGGCATGAGGATCCAGTCGAGGTCGGGCTTGCCCAACACCATGAGCAGGATCGCGGTCGAGCAGGCCAGCACACCGGTCACAGGCAGATAGGGGTTTGGCGGCTTGTGATCCCCCGGCTCCTCCGCGATCCGCACGATATTGTGGCCTATCCACACATGCACAACCAGAAGCACAGCGACAAAAACCAGTTTGGCGAACAACCAAGGCACGAATGCCTGGCGCAGGAAGACAAGCCAGGTGCCTGCGATCACCGCGATCACCGCCGCCGGCGTGACGATGGTGGTATAGGCCTGGTGGGTGCGGTGACGGATGATCCGGTATTCATCACGCGAAACGATGAAATCGTGGCGCGCCAGCATCAGCGGCAGCGCAATCAGCCCTCCGCACCAGATGCCGAGTGCCAAAAGGTGCAATGCCTTGAAGATCGGAACGGTGGAAACCAGCCACTCGGTCACCGCAACACGACCCATGGCTCTGGCTGACTTTGCGGCTTCATCTTGTTTCCCCGGAACACAGCGTCATGAGGTAAACAGACAAGCCGCCCGTTTGTTCCACGGCCGCTGTCCCGCCAAGGATCCGACTTCGAAAAAACATCGCCCGGTCCGCAAGGGTCCCGCAATTGCGATCAGCTTCCGCTGTGGCCGAGGCCGGACGACAAATGGCATCTTGATAAAGTTTTATCCCGTTCAACAGCGTGAAGCATGGGCTGTGGCGCGCAGCAGATACGAATATCGATGTGCTCGATATCCTTGTCCAGGCCCAGCGCCATACAAAGGCCGCCAAGCGCTTCATGGCACGGCCGATCATTCATTTTGGCCACCCCCAGCTCGCCATAGCAGACAAGCTGCACAGCGACGTCAGGCCGATCTCGCATCAAGCACCGGACGCCGATCATCGTGCTCACAAAGGGCTTCAGCATCGGCGCAACATGAATTTATCATTGAAAAATAGAAGGTTGAATTGCCGTTCAAATATTTGTTTGTGTACGAACTATTTTTTGCCTAATCTGCCGAAGGACAAATCAGGCAGGACATCCGCGTGAAGGAAAAGAACGAAATCGAAACCGGAATTATCATCGGAGTCGATGTTGGTGGCACGTTCACCGACGTCGTCACCCTGAATCGGGAAACCGGCGAGATCAGCGTGGCCAAGCATCCCACCACGTCAGACGACCCCTCAGTCGGGGTGATCAACGCCTTGAGCGCACTTGACTGGCCGCTCTCGGCAGTCTCGCTGATCGTTCATGGGACGACGATTACCACGAATGCCCTGTTGCAGCGCCGCATGGCGCGGACCGGAATGATCACAACCCGCGGCTTTCGGGATGTGATCGAGTTGGGGCGCCGGACGCGGCCCAATGCCTACGGACTGATGGGCAAGTTTACCCCGATCATCCCTCGTGATCTGCGTCTTGAGGTCACGGAGCGAGATCGATGCCAAGGGAACGATCCGCATTCCGCTCGATCTGGACGAAGTCAGGGAAGCTGCCAGGAGCCTGCTGGCCAAGGGGTGCGAATCCGTGGTGGTGCATTTCCTCCATGCCAGCACCAATTCCGATCACGAACTGTTGGCCGAACGCATCTTGCGCGAGGTATGGCCGAACGACAACATCACGCTCGGACACCGGCTGGTTCCCGAGGTGCGCGAGTATGAACGGGGGGTAACTGCGGCGGTCAATGCCTCTGTTCGGCCTATTCTGGAACGTTATGTCCGGCGGTTGAGTTCGGGGCTGGCCCAGTCGGGCTATGACCGGGAATTTTTGCTGATGAACGGAAACGGCGGTACGGTTTCAGCCAGCCGAGCACCGGAAGAAGCGGCGCGGACCGTGATGTCCGGGCCAGCCTCGGGGGTGATCGCAGCCGCGCGTGCGGCAGTGGATGCGGGTCTAGGGCGTTTGATGACCTATGATATGGGCGGCACTTCGACGGATGTCGCCCTTATCGCCGACGGGCGACCATTGGTCTCCTCCGAAATCGAGATCGATTATGCCCTGCCTATCCACGTGCCGATGGTGGATGTTCGGACCATCGGCGCTGGCGGCGGATCAATCCTGTGGATCGATCCGGCCGGATTGTTGCGGGTCGGCCCCGACAGTGCGGGTTCAGTGCCCGGTCCGATTGCCTTCGGCCGAGGTGGAACACGGCCAACGATCACCGATGCGAATGTGTTGCTGGGGCGGCTTGAGCCGTCAGGCCTCCTTGGAGTGGAAAACCCTGCGTCACGGGACGAGATCGCTGCAGCGTTCGAGCGCGATCTTTGCGGCCCTTTGGGTCTCGATGCCTACGCGGCGGCAGAAGCCGCGTTAAAGGTCGCCAACCTGCGTATGGCCGGTGCCATCCGGCTGATTTCGATCGATCGGGGTCATGATCCGCGGGATTTCGCATTGTTTGCCTTTGGCGGCGGAGGACCGCTGCACGCCTCGGCGGTGGCTGGCGAGTTGCGGGTGCCTCGGATTATTGTCCCGCCAAGGCCCGGCATCACCAACGCGATTGGCTGTCTCATAGCTGACTTGCGGCACGAAGCGGTCCAAACGGTCAATACGCCGCTCGATACTTGTGACGCGGGGGCGATCGACCGGCTTCTTGCGGACCAGCTGGACGCAGGACGCGCGGCATTGGCACGTGAAGCTGTCGTGTCTCAGCGTATCGAAATCGAGCGCAGCGTCGACATGAAATTCACCGGACAGACGCATCTTATCCGAGTCCCGCTTGCGGAAGGCCGCATCGACCTCGAGCGACTGAACGACGAGTTTGCCGAAGCCTATTATGACCGCTTCCGTGTCCGCTTGCCCGAAGTCCGCGCAACGCTCTTTACCGTCAGAACCTCGGTTATCGGCGTTCGTCAACGGGTTGAACTGGATGGCCTGTTACCTCAGGAAGGGCGAGCCTCGTCTGTGGCGGATGCGACAACAGGACGGCGACCTGTCCGCTTTGATGGCCAGACCCACGATACACCGGTCATCGACCGGGCGCGATTGCCAAAAGGCGCACGGATTGCGGGACCTGCAATCCTGACGCAGTTGGACACCACGACTGTTCTGGAGCCCGGAGATATTGCCGTGACCGATGACACCGACACCCTTGTCATTTCCAAGCACGGAGACCGCGGTGATGTCTGATCCCACAATCGATCCAATCACACTGACAGTCATACAGGCCGGGCTGGAGCAGGTCTGCGATGAAATGGATCTGGTGTTCAGCAGGGCTGCATTTTCGCCCATCATATCCGAGGCCGATGATCGCTCGGACGGGATCTATTCAGCCGTTGATGGTGCATTGATTGCTCAGGGCGCGCGCGGGCTGCCTGTGTTCACCGGCACCATGCAGGCATCGACCGCCCATATCATCCGCCTCATCCGTGAAGGCGCCGTGGCCCCGCCCGAGCCGGGCGACGTCTACGCGGTCAACGACCCGTATCTGGGCGGAACCCATCTGATGGACGTCCGCTTCGCCACGCCTTTCTGGCGCGACGGTCAGATATTCTGCTGGCTCTCCAATGTCGGCCATTGGCCCGATGTGGGTGGTGCCGTGCCAGGCGGCTTTTCTGCTTCAGCAACCGAGATCGAACAGGAGGGCCTACGCCTGCCGCCGGTTAAACTGTTCAAAAAAGACGTCCTGGATCGTGAGATACTGTCAATCATCAAGTCCAACATTCGGGTTGCCGAGCAACGCATCGGCGATATCACCGCTCAGGCGGCAGCACTGCGCGTCGGTGCGGAACGACTGGCCGAACTTCTCGACCGTTACGGTGATGGCACGGTTGCCGGGGCGATCGCAGAAGTCCGCAGCCGCGCCGCACGGCAGATGACGGCAATGGTCGACACCTTGCCGGAAGGCCGTTATTCAGCGATCGCGCATATCGACAGCGATGGAATTGATCCCGACCCGCTTGACATCAGACTGAGCGTGACACGGACCCCGGACAATCGCCTTGTCTTTGATTTCGCGGGCTCCAGCCCCCCTGCCGAGGACCGATGAACTGCGTTCTGGCAACAACACACAGCTCTGTCTATCTCGCCTTGCGCCACATTTTTCCCGATGTTCCGCTGAATGCGGGCGCGTTTGAACCGGTGGAGATCATCGGCACTGACGGTACGTTTCTGGACGCCCGATATCCGCGGCCCGTATCCGGTTGCGCCGCAGAGGTATCTCAGCGAATTGCGGAGGTGGTGTTTCTGGCTCTCGTCGAGGCGGTGCCGCACCGTGTGACGGCAGCTCCGGCCGGCACCAGTGGAAATTTCGTTCTGGGCGGCAGCGACCCCGACCGGGGGCGCGATTTCGTCATGTACCAGATAACCGGTGGCGGTTACGGCGGCTATGTGGATGGGGACGGCATCAGCAATGGCTGTTCCACCATCGGAATCTCCAAGTCACCGCCGGTTGAAATCACCGAACAAACCTTTCCGGTGCTGTTCCGCGCGTATGCACTGGCGGAAGGGTCGGGGGGCGCCGGCGAACATCGCGGCGGCTTTGGTCTGCACTATACGGTCGAGATCCTTCGCGGCGACAGCACCGCGTCGTTCGTGATGGACCATAACCGCTTTGGTCCGCCCGGTGTGCGTGGTGGTGGCGACGGGACGCCCGGTGCCATCCGGGTGCACCGACAGGGTCGTGCGGTTCACACACCGCCACATCTCTCTAAGGAGCAAGGATTGGCGATGAAAGCCGGTGACTTTGTCGAGATCACCACGCCTGGTGGCGGTGGTTATGGTGACCCGCTCCAGCGCGACCCGTCAAAAGTCGCCGATGACGTGGCGATGGGCTATTATTCCGTCGCAGAGGCTGCAAAGCTCTTTGGTGTCGTGGTCGGTAGGGACAACGCGGTCGATAGTCAGGCAACAGCTGACCTCCGCAATAAACAGGCGCCCGGCCAGAGTGCATAAGAACGTGGTTATGGCGGGAATGGTTCATCCTGAAGCGATCGCGAGCGAGCGCCGGGTTTTTATGACCGGAGCAGAAGGCTGCAGCGTCGCGTGAGGCACTGTCGTATTGAAAGTTCAGGCCTTAACGATGGCCTCTCGGGCTGGTGCTACGATGGCAGCCCACGCGCCCGGACCGGATCTCGCCGGGATATCTTGCCACACCAGCGTCCTTGAATACCTCGCGCGATGCACCGCTCCGCGCGAGGATGTTTTCCTGTCAAAAATGGAAGGCTCACAGCTAGCGCTGGCCGTCCCGCACCGAGATATTTTCGGCCTCGAGCCCGCCCATCCGGTTCTGCACACGGGGACCACAGGTCATCACCAAGGCGAACAGGATCTCGTCGGGCTTGGGGCCATCGGGAAAGCTGACTTCCATCGAATCGAAGTGGCTGCGCACATAGGCTGCGTCCTTGTGGCCAATCGGGATGTCGAGGCTGGCCCCCATACCACCGACTTTTTTCGACGAGGGCACGATGGCCAAGGCCTCTCCCAGGGCATCGCGCATGGCATAGCCGCCAGGCACATGCCAAAGCGCGCCATGCTCCAGTTCTCCCGCCGAACCAACAAGCGAGCCTTTGCCGTATCCGTCCACACCGTCAATCCCTCCCAGCGCGGCGATAAGCCGTTTGGTCATCTCGAGACCCAGCGGTTTGAGCGCATCCATGGCCGGTTGCAGTTCCGCATGATAGGCGCCGGCAAACGGGTTCTTGACAAGAACCAGAGCGGCGGCTCGACGGCGCGGCACGGTGGCCGGCGGGCCGCCATCGTGGCGGATTTCTTCGACGATGGTGGCAATCTTGCGGATCGGAAAATCGTCAGGGGTAATGGTCATTTGGTTTTGTCTTTCGTTTGAGGTGCGCTGTCGGGATCTGCCCCGACGAGGGTCAGGAGTTCAACAAAACGGGCACGCTCGGCAGCGGGAACAGGGTCCAGCAAAGCGGCACTGAGCTGCATCGAGATCGGGATCATCGGTCGCGTCACCTCTCGGCCTTGATCGCTCAGCCGGACGAGCTGGACCCGCTGATCCGGGGACGAAGGCACGCGTTCGATCAGCCCAGCGGCCTCGAGCCGACGCAACATCGAACTCAGAGTGGCTGTATCTATAGCGGTTCGCCGGCTGAGTTCGTTCTGCGGCAGATCCGGAGAACGGTCGAGTGTGCCAAGCACTGCGAGCTGGGTTGGGGTCAGTTTGTGGCTGCCAAGCATCTGCTGGAACATGACCGTTGCGCGCTGATGCGCGCGCCGGATCAAGTGGGCGTTGTGAACTTCCAGACTGAAATCAACAGTTTTCAGCGCCTCGGTAGTTCCGGTGTCATCTGTCACGATTCAAACACCCTGTTGATCAGTTCACCCTTCTCGGCAATGGCTGTTGTCACCTCGCTTGTCGGGGCAACGGTTCCGAAATGGGTCGCAATGTCATACAGGGACGAATCCTGTTCGCGCGGGCCGGTGGCCGCACAAGCATCGAAAGGCACCACGACATCGTAGCCAAGAAAGAACCCGTCATGGACGGTCGAGCGCACGCAGATATTGGTAACCACCCCGCAAACGAGGATCTGATCGATCAGCATGTCTTTAAGGACGAGATCGAGATCGGTCTGGAAGAACGCCGAGTAGCGATGCTTTATCACCACGATATCGTCGGGACCGGGCGCGATTTCATCCACAACCTGCGTGGCCCAGCTGTTTTCTTCGCCATGTGCTGTCCGCTTCAAAAACTCCCGGTCGCGGCGCATGCCCTTGCGATGGCTGTCGATCACGAAGATCACCGGCATTCCGGCGGCCTTGGCAGCCGTGATCAATTCCTGCTGTCGGGGAATGAGTGTCTCATAGCCTGGCAGCACCATTTTTCCGCCCGGCTTGCAGAACTCGTTGATCATGTCAACTATGACCAGCGCCGCGGAGGCAGGCCGCAATGTGGTGCCGGCCTCGTGCCGGTGTGCCGAGAAAACGTCGTCCATAAAGACCTCCTGTCAATCGCGTATCAGCGACCAGAGCAATTCGAAAAACCGGTCAGCGTCGACTTCTGACGCCACCTGCACATTGGCGGGAATGCCGCGTTCGTTCCAGAAGTCAGCGACCGTGGCACCGAACATATACGTTCCTGTCAAGTCGACAGCGACATGAGCCGGCCGCGAACGGACCAGCGTCGGATCGATAACAAGAGCCAACGCCAAGGGATCATGCATTGCACCGCCGATGCCCATCTGGCCGCGATGGAGCTTCTCATAATAGCGCAGCCAGTCGTGCACCACACGCCCGAGATCGGTGTCGATTTTGGCCAGAGTCTCAAACTGCGGCGCTTCGACAAGCACCTTCATGGTTACATCGAGACCGACCATCAACACGTCGACACCGCTGTCAAACACGATCTGGGCTGCCTCCGGATCGCAGAAAATATTGAACTCGGTCGGCGTGATGGTTTCGTCACGGCGCCAGAAAGCCCCGCCCATGGAAATGATCCTGGCGATCTTCGGAATAGTTTCGGGATGTTTCAGAAACAGCATTCCCAGGTTTGTCAGCGGGCCCGTTGCAACGATCACCATGGGTTCCGGAGCGCTCATCAGCGTTTGCGCCAGGAAATCGACGGCATGAATGTCCGTTTGCAGAGTGCCGGGTTCCGGCAGGTAGGGTGACCCGTCAAGCCCTGACGGCCCGTCAGCCGTGCCCAGCACGAGATCGCGGACGAGCGGATTTGCGCAGCCCTGATAAACCGGCGCATCGCAGCCGATCAAGTTGAGAATCCGCAGGGTATTGGCGGTTGTCCGCTCGATTGTCGCATTGCCGCAGACAGTGGTTACAGCACGCAGGTCGATTGCGGGGGACCTGTGGGCCATGACAAGCGCAATGGCGTCGTCGTGGCCGGGATCGCAGTCCATAAGGATCGGTGTTGTCATATCAATTATCCCAGTGCAACGAGAGCGGATTTGAAGCCAGCCATAAACGACCGGCCGTCAATGTTGCGAGCCACAGACGTCGTCTTCGGTCCGTCAAAGTCGAGGATCTGCACGCCGCGATGCGCAACCGTCTGTCCACGGACAAGCCGTTCGGACAGGGCAACATCAACGAAACAGGGCGGCGCGAAATCGAACAGTTCGGGATGAACGACGGTTGCCACGGCAATGGCGTCGTCGAGCGGAAAGCCTACCAGTTCAAAGAAGTTGCGCCAGATATCCACATAGACAGGGAAGGTTTCGCATACCCAGGTGGTGACCCGGTTGTCAGGTGCGGCAAAGGTCAGATCGGCAAGATCGTCGCGCGTCAGCATGGATGCGGCCACCCGGTTGTCTTCGCATACATCAAGTGGCACCAGTGTTACCGGTGCGCCGCAACCCAAGACCACCCGCGCGGCTTCCGGATCGGCCCAGATATTGTATTCAGACACCGGCGTGATGTTGCCCGGCGTTGTGAAACACCCGCCCAGAACCACGAAGCGTTTGGCCAGTTGCGCGATGTCGGGGGCCATGCGCAGAGCCAGTGCCACATTGGTTTGCGGGCCGGTCGCGACAACCGACACCTGGCCCGGATATTTCCGCACCTGAGCGATGATGAAGTCCACAGCATGCTGGTCAATGGCCTTGTGCGTAGGCTCCGGCGCGGGCGGATTGAAGCCTTTGAGCCGGTCTCCAAGCAGCGTCTGCAACTTCTTTTCGACGTTTACCGGTGCATCGGTGTCGGCCTTTGAATTGCCGACAATTGGCCGCCATGCTCCGGCTGCGACCGGAATGTCCTCACGCCTGGCCAGCGACAGCGCGTTGAGCGCCACCTTGGTCACCTGTTCGACAGCGCCGGCTGCCCCGGTCACGGAGGTCACGCCCAGCAGGTCGATGGCCGGATTGCCGGCGGCGTAAAGCACGGCGAGGATATCATCGCCGGCGCCGTCGATGTCGAGGATAATTTTTTCAGTCATGACGCAGGCCCGCGGAAGAATGTGAGAGGGTCATTTGCTGGTCTTTCTCTTTGTGGAAGCGAAGGCGCCTTCTTTCATCACGTTGAGGCTTTGCAGTGTTTCGCGGAAGATACGGGGACGCTGGTGGACGGTCAGAGCGAACAAGGCGCCGAGCGTGATGAGATAGGGGACCATCAGCACAAGATAGGAGGACAGGCCGAAGCTCTGAAGACGCAACGAAATTGCATCGGAGAGGCCAAACAGCAAGCATCCGGCCAGGACCTTGCCAGGGTCTCCTGCCGAGAAGATCAGCACGGCAACCGCCATGAAACCACGGCCTGCGGACATGTTTTCGGCAAACATGGTGATGTATCCGAGTGACAGGTGCACGCCTGCAAGACCGGCAAGCAGGCCGCAGCACAGCGATGCCAGATGCTGCATCCTGGCGGTCGAAATGCCGAGAGCCTCCGCGGCTTCGGGCTTCTCCCCGGTGACGCGGACATGCAGACCGAACTTTGTGCGGAAAAGGATCAGCCAGACCACGAAGACAAGGATGAAGGACACATAGATCAACGGTGTGTGATTCGACAGCACACGCTCAAGCGGTCCGAGCAGATCCTCTCCTGGCAGGTCGATCCGCGGCAATCCGACGATGCCGTTGTTGACGATGGATCCGCGCACCCCGAAGATGGCCTTGGTCAAGGATATCGTCAGTCCGCCGGCAAGGATGTTGAGGGCAAGACCCACCACCACTTCATTGGCGCGAAAGGTGACGACAAACAGCGAAAATGTTGCTGCGAAAGTCATCGCCGCCGCTACCCCGCAGAGCAGGCCACCCCAGGCGGAGCCGGTCCAGATAGATCCGAGAACGCCGAAGAAGGCACCCATCAGCATCTGCCCTTCAAGACCGATGTTGAAAATGCCGGCTTTCGTGGTGAAGGTGCCGCCCAGCGCTACCAGCAGAATCGGGGCAGTGGTGCGCAGTGTTGCTGCCAGCAGCGCAATATTGAAGATGCGGTCTAGATCTTCCAACGACGCTCTCCTTGGGTTGAATCGCGGCGATTGCGGATCAGGATTTGGGCCGAAACGCACAGGATGATAATCGCCTGAAACACAGTGATAATTTCGCGGCTTGCATTGGTGTCGACTTCGATCAGCAGGCTGCCGGAGCGCAAGGCACCGAAGAATAGCGCCGTGCCGATGGTACCTATGGGATTGCCGTTGGCGAGCAGCGCCGCAATCACACCGTCAAACCCGAAGCCAGGCGCAAAGCCCTCCATGAACCTGTGGTGCACACCCAGTGTCTCGACTCCGCCGGCAAGACCGCCGACGGCACCGGAGGCCAGCAGAATGAAGAACGTATTGCGCCGGATTGGAACGCCGCCATATTCGGCAAAACTTCGGTTCCTGCCCATGGCGTTCATGCCATAACCCGCCGGAGTTCTGGTCAGGAACAGATGCAGCAAAATGGCGGCCACGATCGCAATGACAATTCCGAGATTCAGCCGCGAATAGGTCATAAGCTGCGGCAGATAGGCGGTTTCGGCGATGCCCGGCGTTTCGGACCAGCCGCCCGGGCGTTTGAACACCACGATGGTCAGGTAGGATGTGAGCAGTATCGCCACATAGTTTGACAGAATGGTCGAGACAACCTCATTGGTGCCGTAGCGCGCCCGAAAAAAGGCGGGAATGGCGATCCACAAACCACCCGCAGCCACAGCGGCAAGCAAACCGGCGATAACATGGATAACCGGCGGCATCTGAAAGGCGAACCCGATCCAGGCCGCCGCAAAGCCGCCCATATAGAGCTGTCCCTCGACACCAATATTGAACAGCCCGCCACGAAACGCGATGCAGGCGGCGACGCCCGACAGGATAATCGGTGTTGATTGAAGCAGAGATGATGCAATTCGCTCAGGGCTGCCCAATGCGCCGTCAACCAGTGTCGCAAACACCAGAAGCGGGTTCTCGCCGATCAGCAGCACAAGAACGGTGCCGCCAATCAAGGCGATCAGAATAGCAAGGGCCTGACCGATCAGGTGTTCGTACCGTTCATATAGGGGGCGCCGGTCGGAAATTTCGGGAGAACGGTCAGTCATGCTGCCACCTCCGCGATCAGGCTGCCGCCAGCCATCAGTCGGCCGATTTCGTCTTCGTTCGCGGTATCACCTGAAACCTCACCGGCGATACGTCCCGCAAACAGCACGAGAATCCGGTCGGCAAGAGTTATGACTTCGTCGATCTGGGCCGATATCAGCAGGATCGCGGCGCCTCGGTCACGCTGTTCCATGATTTCATCGTGGATGCGTTCCATGGCTCCGATATCAACACCGCGCGTGGGCTGGTCAACCAGCAGAACCGGAGCGCCATGGGAGAATTCGCGGGCCAGCACGACTTTCTGCATATTGCCGCCAGACAATTTGCCCACCACCTGATCCGGACCGGAGGAGCGGATATCGAAACGCTCAATCAGCGCGGCTGCGGCGGCGCGCACCCGGGACCACAAGACGATTCCCGCCGAGGTGTACTCCGGATCATACTGCCGCCCCATCAAGATATTGGAGGCTATTGTGCTGCTGCCATCAACACCACGGCGCACCCGGTCGGCCGGGACGTGCACCAGTCCCAGATCACGGGCAGCGCCCGGATCGCCGGAAGGTGCAGCCGTGCCTGCGATCTCAACCATGCCGTGGCTGGGTTCGCGCAGGCCGGCGACGATCTCCGCCAGTTCGGTCTGCCCGTTGCCGTCAACACCGATCACACCAACGATTTCGCCGGCCCCGACATCGAGACTGACATCGCGCAGGGTAGGCACTCCTCGTCCGTCACGGGCGCAGACC
The DNA here is from genome assembly GCF_026619435.1 of Hoeflea ulvae. NCBI lineage: Bacteria > Pseudomonadati > Pseudomonadota > Alphaproteobacteria > Hyphomicrobiales > Rhizobiaceae > Hoeflea > Hoeflea ulvae. Next base: position 29,740 of record NZ_JAOVZQ010000002.1, on the reverse strand, counting down.
CTCGACACGCGAAGGGCTGACTTGCCTTCATTCGGTGTTCGCGGACGACGGGAGAAATTGACTTCTCGACCGACCATCATGCGGACCAGATCGTCCTCGGTCAGCCCCTCGCGTGAAACTGTATCAATGACCGCGCCATCCCGGATGACAGTGACGGTGTTGGAGACTTCCATCACCTCGTCGAGATGGTGAGAAATGAAGATGATTGTCATGCCTTGAGCTGTGAAGCCACGCAGGATGGTGAACAGTTCCCGTGCCTCTTGCGGTGTCAGAACCGCCGTGGGTTCGTCCAGGATGACAGTTTTGGCACCGCGCGCCAGTACCTTGAGAATTTCGACCCTTTGTTCTGCGCCGACCGACAGGTCAGCGACTTTCTTGGCCGGATCGACAGCCAGGCCGAAGCGTTGCGACAATTCTGCGACTTCAGCTTCCTGGGCGCGGGTATCAATCAGACCGTTGCGAATCTTTTCCATTCCGAGGAAAATGTTTTCTGCCACCGTCAGCGACGGGACCAGCTTGAAATGCTGATGCACCATGCCGATTCCGCAGGAGATTGCTGTGCGCGGGGTCGCCATCACCACAGACTCTCCATTGATCAATATTTCGCCCTCGTCAGGTTGATACAACCCGAAAAGCACATTCATCAGCGTCGTCTTGCCTGCTCCGTTTTCGCCAACCAGCGCATGGATGGACCCGGTTTTGACACCAAAGGAAATTCGCCGATTGGCACGAACAGAGCCGAACCGTTTGGAAATGTTGCGCAATTCGATCGCAAGGGTCATCGCGTCATCGCTTCTGTAGGAAGTGTAGCGGAAACGCCGGTGCGGACACAGATCCGCACCGGCAAAGGGTTACTGACCCAGTTCGACCTTGATCGATCCGTCGGCAATACCGGACCGGACCTTTTCCATCGCGTCAATGACGCTGGCCGGGATCTTGTCCGCGATATCGTCACAGATCTTCAGTTCAACGCCGCCGGTAGCGACACCAACCCGAACCGTGCCTGGCACAACCGGATTTCCAGCGAGCTGGCCTTCTATCAGATCATAGACCGCGATGTCGGCCCGCTTGAGCATCGAGGCCAGCATGTGGCCAGGTGCAGACGGACACTGGTCGATATCGACACCGACAGCAAAGCCGTCAGATTGGGCGGCTGCCTGAAGCACACCTTCGCCGGTCGGGCCTGCAGCCTGATAGACAATCGGCATTCCCTGATCAAACAGCGTCATGGCCAGTTCGGCGCCCTTGGCCGGGTCGTCGAAGGTGCCGGCAAACACCGCCGCCAGCTCTGTGCCATTGTCGACATACTCGATGCCTTGCTGCATCCCCATCCTGAAATTCTGGATCACGGGGATATCTCGACCGCCAATGAAGCCGACCTCCGTCGAGCTGTCAAAACCGTCAACCTTGCCTCCGGCAAGTTCGGCTGCAAGCGCACCTACAAGGAACGATCCCTCTTCCTCAAGAAAATCGATATAGGTCATGTTCTCGCTCTCCAGCACTCCGTCGATGAAGATGAAACGCTGGTCAGGATGGCTATCGGAAGTTTTGGTCAGTGCATCGACGAGCTCCCAACCCATTACGAAAATCAGGTCATATTCACCGTCTTCGGCAAGGTTGTTGAACTGCTCTTCGTAGTCGAGCGCGCGGTTTCCTGTGTCGACGATCTTGAGTTCGACACCAAGTTCATCGACGGCCCGATTGAGGCCCTCTACAATCGAGATGCCGAATCCCTGGCTGAAATAGCCCGAAATCGCAGCGACCTTCAGCGGCTCCTTGTCCTGTGAAAGGGCCGTCGTTGCCGGGAGCGCGGCCATGAGGGCCACGAGTGAAAGCGAACGTGCAGTGCTGAGTTTCATTTCTGGTACCTCTGTAAGGTTGGTGCTTTGCCTAGGAGCTCTTGGTGACTCTTTTTTCGTGAACCGTCGGATTGGACCATCTTCTTGACTGACGGTAACGTTCGTGTACGAACTAATTAGGCCGAGGACGTTCCGTTCTGTCAAGCCACTTGCGCATCGGCCCGTGATTTCCGTTCCGAAAGGAGGCGACTATGTCAGAATCCGAGACCACCAAAGACCAGCGAAATGTCGTCGTCACCGGTGCCGCCGGCCATTTGGGCCGAAACGTCCTGGCGGCATTCATCGAGGCCGGCTGGAATGCACAGGGCCTGGACATCGTTGGCGACGCTGATTTAGGGGTGGAAGCCGTTGATCTGCGTGATCTTGACGTTGCTCGCCGCCATCTTGCAAATGCATCGGTCGTCGCCCATTGCGCCGCGTTGCCACGTCCTGTTGGCTATGAGGCGAGCGACGTCTTCAGCACCAACATGGCGCTGATGTATGCCGCGATCGCAGCTGCGGAAGATGGCTGCGCGACCCGGATCATCTATGCCTCGTCCTACAGCATAATCGGCCTGCCTTTTGCGCCGAATCGCCCAAAACTGACCGCATTGCCGATCACGGAAGACGAGAAAGCTGCACCGCAAGACGTCTATGCGACGACGAAATGGCTCGGCGAAGAGATGCTTGATGCCTATGTGCGCCGCACCGGCAACACGGGCGTAAGTCTGCGTCTGCCCTGGATCCATACGCCCGAAAGTTTTGCCAAAGAGGTCGTTCCGATCCGCGACGATCCCGATTCCCATATTCATCTGTGGGCATGGATCGATGCTCGCGACGCGGGCCGGGCATTCGTCGCCGCGGCGGAAGCCGACATCGAAGGTCACCTCCGCCTGTTCGTCTCCGCAGACAACAGCTTTGCGACGCGGCCGAGCGCAGACCTTGTCGCCGAAAGCTGGCCCGAGGTTCCCGTGACAGGTGATCTAAGCGGCGGAAAGAGTCTGATTGATGCTTCCAGAGCGCGCGAGATGATCGGCTTCGTGCCAGCTTACAATTGGTCTGATTATCCCAACAGCATTACAGGAGAAAAATCATGAGCAAGGGTCTGCAGGGGAAATCTGTCCTCGTCACCGGCGGCGCCGGCGTAATCGGCTCTGTTACCGCACGCCTTTTTCTGGCGGCCGGCGCGCGCGTGATGCTGGCGGACCTCGATGCGGACCGGCTTGCCGCCGTGGCCGCAACCCTGGACGGTCCGGTTCTGACGGTGGCCGGTGACCTCTCTGATGAAACGGCGGCTGCCCGCGCGGTCACGGCATGCTGCGATGCCTATGGCGCGATCGATGTGCTCTTTTCCAATGCCGGGATTTCGGGGACCGTGGCACCCATCCACGAATTGGCCGTCGCGGATTTCGACAGAATTGTTGCGGCGAACCTGCGTAGCATGTTTTTGATGGTCCGCGCAGCAACCGCTCGCATGGTCAAGGATGGCCGTGGTGGGGCAGTGGTGACGATGGCTTCGTCGATGGCGGACTGGGACGTGCTCTCAGGTGGATGCGGTTACGTCTCGACGAAACACGCTGTTGCCGGACTTACGAAGAGCGCCGCTCTTGATCTTGGCCCGCATGGAATCCGCGTCAACGCGGTGTGCCCGGGTGTTATCGAAACCACATTGGGCGTTCCGGGCCTTGAGGGAGGCGGTGGTGCCTCAGCCGTCGACCGCTTTGCCGCACGAATCCCGTTACGCCGCATAGGTCAACCCGAGGATGTTGCCGAAGTCGTCTTGTTTCTAGCCTCTGATGCGGCCCGGCATGTGAACGGCGCACTCTGGTTGATTGATGGTGGCCAGACCTTGCAGAGCCATTCGAACGGCTGAGGCGAGTTTTCGGCCAAAAATCGGTCACATCATAACCGGTCGTGCTTTTCTGCTAGAGCCTCATCGCCCGATTCTATCGCAAACTCTTCGCTGACCGGCGGCCGACAATCACCTCTTCAGGTTCTGGGAGATGACAACGTTCAAAGGCCGCCATTTCGACCAGTCGATCATCTTGCTGTGTGTTCATTGGTATCTGGCCTGCGGCCTGAGCCTTCGCAACTTGAAGGAAGTGATGTCAGAACGAGGCATAAGCATGGATCATTCGACGATACATCGTTGGGTGGTACACTTCTCGCCTTTGATCTTGGACCGCTATAACCGCAGAAAACGGTCTGTGACCGGCAAATGGCATGAGGACAAAACTTACACGAAGCTCCGGGCTCAATGGATGTATCTCTATCGGGCCATCGACAACGTGGGAGCAACCGTTGATTTCAGGCCTACCCAACATCGGGACCTCTGCAGCCAGGCGGTTCTTCACAAAAGCTATTGACTGGGGCTTTGGTGCATGAATAAGAATTCAACGATTTCTGCTTATTCGGTTGCGATCGAAACCAACTTGATTGGTCCAGCATGCCGTATAAACATAACGCCAGTCGCCGCCATCACATCGGCAAGATGATGTACAAGGTAACAAACTGGGCGGAGTATGAGGCGGGCCTTCGCCGCCGCGGTAGTTTGACCCTTTGGATGACGCCGGAAGCTTTGGCGGGCTGGACTGCCCCGCGTCGCAAGACGCGTGGAGGCCAGCCGCTTTACTATGATCTGGCCATTGAGACCACGTTGATGCTGGGTATGGTATTCGGCCTGCGACTGCGCCAAAGCGAAGGGCTTTTAAGTTCGGTGCTTGCGCTGATGGGACTGGATCTGCCTGTACCCGATCACACGACACTCAGTCGGCGGGCAAGAACCTGGATGCCAACTGTCGAGCGACGGGCTGCGCCAGATGCACCGCTTCACGTTCTGGTCGACAGCACCGGGCTGAAGATTTATGGCACCGGTCAATGGCTGGAAGAAAAGCATGGGACAAAGTCCCGACGTGGCTGGAGAAAACTGCATCTGGCTGTTGATGCTGACAGTGGCGAGATCATTGCCCATAGCCTGACAGATCAGGAAACCGGCGATACCTCGCAGCTGAAGCCGTTGCTGGATCAGATCGATGATGAGATCGGCAAGTTCACGGCCGATGGAGCCTATGATGGCTACCCAACCTACGACGCTGTTTTCCATCACAGCGCAGGCGCAAGGGTCATCATTCCACCGCGCTCGAACGCGGTTGAACCGCCTACCGCCCAAGCATGCTGCCAGAGAGACGACCACATAACCTCCATGCAGAAAGAATGCCGGCTGAAATGGCAGGCATCAACCGGCTACGGCAAACGAGCTCTGGTTGAAACCGCGATGGGTCGATGCAAAGGCATTATTGGACCACGTTTGCGCGCTCGGTCATTCCTCGCTCAACAGACAGGGGCTGCAATCGGGGTCACGATTTTGAACCGAATGCTTGCCTGCGGACGCCCGAAATCCGTTCGTTGCCAAGCATCGGCGGGAGCAACCAAATAAGCGGACCCATCAAAGAACGAGCTCCGCTCATCGGCTGATCCGCGCACCAACGCCCTTGCAAATGCGAATTGGTTTCTTTGAGCGTCTCGACCTGACACGTAGGCGGTCTTCAAGATCGCAGGAAACAAGTGCCTCGTGATTTGCTGCAGCCACTGGCAGCCTTCAAAACACAAATCCCCCTGGCTCAAACGCGCGCGGACCGCAGGCCCTGCATGAGACAGAAGTTTTCGTACGCCTGAAGGCAACCGAAAACCTTCACCTTTTCAGTCGTTTACTAAGGCGATTATTAGTTATGCTTCACTACTTCCATTATCGCCGGCGGCAACAGATGTTTTAGCTATTCAGTTAACGCGTCATCATCGTCCGGTTCCACCTAAAGCGGTTCCTCCTGTACCGCCTGCCGACTAAGCAGCCCTGCATCCTCTAACGCCTCGATGTCCGGCAAGTCTCGCAAGGTCTCCAGCCCGAATGCCGACAAAAAGTGTTTCGTCGTCACATAGGTATAGGGTGCTCCCGGGGTGGGGCTGCGCGGCCCTGAGGCAATGAAGCCCGCCCCGCGCAGGCTGGCGATCGTGTCGCGGGACACTTCCCTGCCGAAGATCTTCGACAATTCACCGCGCGTTACCGGCTGGGAATAGGCAACCGACATCAGCACCATCGCCTCGAATTCGGACAACAGGGCTGCCGCGCCGCGGGTCGGCGCCTTCGAGGCTCGTATCGCAGCGCCGTAACGCGAACGGGTTCTATGCTGCCAGCCGCCGGCGACGGACACCAGCTCATAGGGCCGGGAGCGGAGTTCCTCGCGCAGATCGTCGATCAGCAGATCAAGGCTGCAGTCCTTGCCGACGACGCGGGCCAGTACCTCGCGGCCAACCGGCTCGGCCGAGGCAAAGATCACCGCTTCCACCCGCATCATCCATTCCCGCCAGCGCAGCTCCGCCGGCAGCCCCTCAAGCTCGCTTTCAAACACTTCGTGTTGCAAGCCTTCGCTTGTGGCGTCCGACTTGGTGCGGCCGGTCTTCTGTCTGGATGCGGCGGATGCTGGTTCAGTCATTTTCACAGACCGTAAATCCGGAATGAGGACCGTCCGGAGAGCTCGCGCACCGCGCCAAAATGCATCAGCCGTTCAAACAGCCGGGTGCTGGCCCAGCGCGACAGATTGGCGCCTGGCGTTGCCGCCGGAACCGCATCCTCGTTCAACAGTCTGCTGATAACAGCATCGGCACCTTTGGTGCGCAGTTTTGGCGCAACCGCCAGAAGCTGATCGGATCGCCGGGCAATCTCCGCCGCTGACCGCAAGCCGGCCTCGATCGCATCAACCAGAGCCAGGCAGACCACCCCCTCGAAGGCGGGTTCGGAGGGGCGGACCCGTCCCCTGCCCCCGATCGTCCGGAAGGCAGAACCATAGCGCTCCGACAACAGCAGCGGCACAGGTTTTGGCCAGTTGAGCTTTTGGGACAGGACAATATCGGCCAGCAGAAACGCCAGCATTTCCGCGTCCGGGCGCACGGCAATGATCGCCGATATCAGCTCTGCCATTGCAAATGGGACTGCCCGTCCGGACTGGAGGGCGGCATCGACGAAACCGGGCATGGCGGCGAGATGATCATCCCACCGAAGCGCCAGCAGCTCGGCAAGTTCGCTCACGAATTCTGTGGTGACCCCGCCGGTTCGAGCAGAAAGCCTTTGCGTGGCCAGGAAAAACCTCCCGTCCGGTCCGGGATCATCCCCTGGTGCGGTGAGCAACACCGCATCACGCAATGCGTGTTCGCCCGCGTTGCGGCCGGTCACCCGGACGGCAATGCCGGCACATTTCAGCGCTTGCCGGGAGCGCCAGCAGCCGGCCCAGACGGGATCGGAGCGAACCAGATCGTCAAGCGTTTTCAGGGCGATGCCGGCGGAAAACGCTGCGTCGGCCTGGTTGTGGTCACGACCGCGCGAAGCCGCCCAGCCTGGCAGGCGAAATGCCGAAATCGGGATTGATGATGTGCCGGGTGTGCGCGAATCCATGCGGACGACGCTACACCAGCTGCGCGGTTTGAGCTATCGATAATGCGTTTAACCGCACAGCATGTCGGTAAAATTGAATGTCCGATAATCTTGCATTATCGGACATTATGCTCATTATAGAGGAATGACCCAGATCATCGACCAAAACACCAAGAATGAAGCCCTGGAAAGCCCGGCGCCGTCTGACAGCACAGCGCCTGTTGATGATATGTCGGCAGTGCAGACGCCGGCCGGGCTGCCCTCCCCGTCTCCCGCGGCCAGGGCCGGAATGCCGGCGCAGCTGAAAGATCTCACCGTTCGTGCCCGCGCCTATGTCGAGGCCGCCAGTTCCGCCAACACCCGCAAGGCCTATGCCGCCGACTGGAAGCATTTTAACGCCTGGTGTCGCCGCTCCGGTCTGGCTGCCCTCCCCGCCAATCCGCAAACCGTCGGGCTCTACATCACCGCCTGTGCCACGAGCGGCGCCGTCACCGGTGACAATGGTTCCGGATCTGGAATGTCCGGGCGGATCGTGAAGCCCAACAGCGTGGCGACGATTGAGCGGCGCCTCTCGTCATTGTCGTGGAATTATTCGCAGCGCGGACAGGCCCTCGACCGCAAGGACCGGCATATCGCGACGGTGATGGCCGGTATCCGCAACACCCATGCCAGGCCGCCGGTGCAGAAGGAAGCGGTCATGGCCGAGGATATCCTTGCCATGCTTGAGACAATCGATCGGGGCACGCTGCGCGGCCTGCGGGATCGCGCCATGCTGCTGACCGGCTATGCCGGCGGTTTGCGGCGATCCGAGATTGTCGGTCTCGACCTCAAGCCCGACCAGACTGAAGATGGCCGGGGATGGATCGAGATTTTCGACAAGGGCATGCTGGTCACACTGCGCGGCAAGACCGGCTGGCGCGAAGTTGAGATCGGCCGCGGCTCATCGGATGCCACCTGCCCGGTCATTGCCGTCCAGACCTGGATCAGGTTTGCAAAACTCGCCCATGGCCCGCTGTTCCGCCGGGTCAATGGCCGGGGCAAGGAGGTCGGTGCCGACAGGCTCAACGACAAGGAGATTGCTCGCCTGGTCAAGCGCACCGTGAAGGCTGCCGGCATTCGCGGCGATCTGGGTGAGGTCGAGCGGGTGTTGAAATTTTCCGGCCATTCGCTCCGCGCCGGCCTGGCCTCTTCCGCCGAAGTCGACGAGAGATATGTGCAAAGGCAGCTTGGACACAGCTCGGCGGAAATGACCCGCCGATATCAGCGGCGGCGCGACCGGTTCAGAATCAATCTGAGCAAGGCGGCGGGACTGTGAATGAACCCCCTGCCCTTCGATGGCCCATTGCGTTGATTTCACCCCCTGGGCAATTGGTACCGGCCGGGATCACACGTTGACAGCGCGAATTGCCAAAGAGTCTCGTGCGCGGCGATGAAGGCCTTCAGTTATATCCCCAAACGAGAACCACGCGCGCGCCGGTGCCGGGTGGCTGGACGATCGCTTCGATCGGCGTCCGGGAAACCGAGGTGATTTCGCTGAGTTGGATCCAGCATCCGTACCATGCCGGGTTTGCGGCATTCGGAAGATCCCTGTGGATCGCCAGATCTCGCCTTGTGCGTTCACCGCCATTCTCGTCTTCCGCAAAATTGCCTGGACCGGTGAAGCGCTCGAATTCCGTCACCGGCATGACCGTTTCCGTCAAGCCGCGCAGGTGACACCGGTTTTTCAAGCGTGGAGTGATCGTATCTTGTCGCCACAGCGGTCCCGGAGACGCCGGGAATCACGCTGGGTTTGTGATTTCCGCTGGGCGCGTGAGGACCCAAAGCACGTTGCATTCAATCATATTCATGCAATGTGCTTCAGGTTTTTGTCCTGACGCGTGTTCCTTCCGAAAACCGGTTCCCACTTTTCGGAACACGCTTTAGTTCCCCGCGGGGAACAGGGCTGGTTCATCTCCGGTTTGCGCGGACTGATCCGCGCCCGGGAACAGGGCGGAGGGAAAGCTTCGAGGCTGGAATGGCTGCTGGCGGAATTCACCGGCGTGTGGAGCGCACTCGTTTTCATCCCGCGCGGGTTTTGGACAATGCAGGGTTTCGAAGCTTCGCCGCGCAGATCTGCAAGCGCATGCGCGGTGAGAGGAGGGGGTCAGAACCAGAAATTGTTCCCAAGTTCCCCGCGGGGAACAAACGCATTCTCACAATGGATCGCCAGGAGTTCCCCGCGGGGAACTTGCGCTTGCCCAGGCCGGAGGCGCGGATTTTGCCCAATTGCTGCCAAACCCGAATCGGGCTATCTGTAGTTACGTTGAAAGTCGATAATATCGATGTTTTGCGTAGTCACCACGAGCTTAACCTTTTGTTAACCATCCCGGGCAATATAGTCGCTTATAACATTTCGGAGCAGCCAATTGACTCGGCATCTAAACAGTCTGGACTTCATGCAGGCGTGTTCCAACAAGCTGGATCACGCGCTGCGCAATTTGTCTCTGGCACAATATCCGCCAGACGCGATTCGCACCATGCGCACATTTGCGTCCTCGGAAGTCGCGAGCCTTTTGGATGTGACGGAAGCCTATATTCGCCAGCTTTCCCTGAAGGGGAGGGGCCCTGATCCGGAAGTCAGCAACAATGGCCGGCGGCTTTATACGGTCGAACAAATTCTCGAGCTCAGAATGTTGCTGGCTGACAACGGCCGCAAGAAGTGGATCAATCCGCGCCGGATCGAGGGTGAATCCTGCCAGGTGATCGCGGTCACCAATTTCAAGGGCGGATCGTCCAAGACCTCGACCACCATACATCTGGCGCATTATCTGGCGCTGCGTGGTTATCGCGTTCTGGCAATTGATCTCGATCCGCAGGCCTCACTGACAGCCCTGCATGGCGCCCTGGCGGATTTTGATCCGCGTGAGGGCGATACCTTCTATTCCGCCATTCGCTTTGATGATCCGGTGCCGACCCGGTCGCTGATCCACAAGACCCATATCGAAGGCCTGGATGTGATCTGCGCCGGTCTCGAACTCACGGAGTTTGAAACCGCGGTGGCGCTGGAAATGCGCAAATCCGGCGGTACGGAATTTCTGCTGCGAGCGGCCCAGGCGATCGAGCAGGTTGAACAGGACTATGACGTCATCCTGATGGATTCGGCGCCGTCGCTGAATTTTCTGACCTTGTCTTCGCTGACCGCTGCGACCGGGGTTCTGATCCCGGTTCCGGCGCATATGCTCGATGTCGATTCCACGGCGAAATTTTTGGAGCTTGCCGGATCCTACATGCAGATCCTGAGCAATATGGGGACAACGGCCGAGTGGGATTTTGCCAAATTCCTGATCACCAAATTCGAGGCAAATGACCATCCTCAAGCCAATATGATGGCCTTGATGCGGCAGGTTTTCGGCACTGATCTGCTTCTCAATACAGTTATTAAATCCACAGCTGTCGCAGATGCCTTAACATGGAAGCAGAGCCTGTACGAAGTGCAGCGCTCACGCTTTTCGGCTCCAAAGACCTATGACCGGGCCATGGAGTCGATCAATGGCGTGAATGCCGAGATCGAGCAATTGCTGACACATGCATGGGGGCGGGAATGAGCCGCAAGGATTCAAAAGGCATGTTTGCCAATGTCCTGGGAAACCTGGACAACGGCCCGGTTGATGCCAGGCCGGCCGAGAAAGCCTCGTCCTCGCCGCATCTGCAGAAGGTAGCCGCGGGTGTCCGGCAGATCCAGGAGCGCGGCGAACTGGCCGAGCGCCTGCTCAAGGACGGCGGCTATATCGCCGAACTCGATCCGGGCCTGATCCTGCCTTCAGGCATCACGGACCGGTTTCCCGGCGCCTATGACGAGGCGGCGATAGCTGATCTGGCCGAATCCATGCGCGAGCGGGGACAGATCGTTCCCGGTCTGGTGCGTCCGATCAAGGACGATGCAACGCGCTACCAGATTGTCTATGGCCGCCGCCGCCTGGCTGCAGCCCAAAAGCTGGGACTGAAGTTCAAGGCCATCATTCGGGCTCTTGATGACGAGGAAGCGATTGTCTTTCAGGGGGAAGAGAACTCCGCCCGCAATGACCTGACCTTCATCGAGAAGTGCAATTTCGCCTTCGCCCAGGAGAAGGCCGGCTTTGACCGGGCCACCATCAGCGCATCGCTGTCGACCGGAAAATCGCATGTTTCCGAGATGATCCGCATCGCCTCCACCCTGCCGCAACCCCTGTTGCAGGCCATTGGCCCGGCGTCGGAAATAGGCCGCCGGCGCTGGCTGGAGCTGGTGGAAAAGTGGATCGCCTTTCCCCGCGCCCATGAGCTGGTCGAAGAGCTGCTCAACAACGCCGATGCCAGCCTGCCGAGCGAGGAGCGTTTCGCCCTGGCGCTGTCGGCGATGTTTGAAAAGCCCTCCGGACTGCGGCCGAAGGCCGTCGCGCGCGAAACAATCATGTCCAAGGGCATGAAGCTGGCCGAGATCAGCTACGGCAATTCCGGTGCGCGGATGAGCTTTGCCAAATCCGTTCCGCCGGACTTTGTCACTTACCTGGCCGGCCAGATGGAAACCATTCACGACGCCTATCTCAAGGAGATCAAGGCAAAACCCAAGGTTGAACGGAGTTAGTGTAACGCAATAGAAAAAGGCCCCCAAACGTTGCCGTCGTGGAAGCCCTTCTCGTGTCTAGCAGCCTGAGAATCGCATTTCCCCGAATCACAGTCAAGCGTTTGACGTCAAGTTTTTGGCGGCTGGATCTCTGTTGCCTTTTTGAAAGGTGAAAGACGATGCAACTGGACCATATAGCGACGCCCTTCGGGCGGCGGGCGATGACCTATGCCATGCTGGCAGACCAGATCGCGGCCGATGAGGTGGAGCCCGACGCGCGGATCGACAAGTGGAAGATCTATCACGCGCTGTGCGAAGCCCGGCCGCGCCTGGGCGTGACTGACCGGGCCCTGGCGGTGTTGAGCGCGCTGATCAGCTTTTATCCCAAGCCGGAGCTTGCGGCAGACGACTCCATGATCGTGTTTCCCTCCAATGCACAATTGTCGCGCCGCGCCAATGGCATGGCCGAGCCGACCATTCGCCGTCACGTCGCGGTGCTGGTTTCAGCCGGGCTGCTGGTGCGCAAGGACAGCGCCAATGGCAAACGCTTTGCACGCCGCAGCCGGGCAGGGGAGATCGACGAAGCCTTCGGTTTTTCGCTCAAGCCATTGCTGGCGCGCGCTGACGAGATCAGGCGCCTGGCTGCCGAGGTCGAAGCGGAACGCCTGCATCTGCGCCGGCTCAAGGAACGCCTGACGATCTGCCGGCGTGATGTGATCAAGCTGATTGAAACCGCGCTTGACGAGGGGGCGGAGGGCGACTGGCTGGCGGTGCAGGAGCATTACAGATCGATTGTCGAGAGCCACCCGCGCAGCCCGACAGCGGAAACCGTATCGGCGACGGTCAAGGAAATGGAGTTCCTGCGCGAAAACATCCTCAATCAGTTGGAAATACAGATCAATGCTCGAAAATCGAGCGGCAGTCCCGCTCAAACTGAGCGCCATATACAGAATTCAAACACCGACTCCATTCCTGAATCTGAACTGCTCTTGGAAACAGAACAGGGCGAAAATCGAAATGCTCCTGATCGATCGGATGGGGTGCCTGATGGCATCGAGGTCAAATCCGAACGGCCGGAGGAAGGGCAGGGGGAGCCGAGGGGAGGCGGCGGATCCGGTCAGGATGGTTCCCCGCGCCCAGAAATCCGGCGAGCGGGCGTCGGGTGGCGGTTTCAAGCCATTTCCGCTCGGCATGGTTTTGTCGGCGTGCCCGGATATCGCCGATTACGGGCCTGGCGGGGCTGTTTCGAGCTGGCGCGACCTGATGGGGGCCGCTGTGGTGGTGCGCTCGATGCTGGGCGTCTCGCCCTCGGCCTATGAGGAGGCCTGCGCAATTCTCGGGCCTGAAAACGCGGCCACGGTGATGGCCTGTATTCTCGAACGCGGCGGCCATATCAATTCCGCCGGCGGCTATCTGCGGGATCTGACCCGACGCGCCGGACGCGGCGAATTCTCGCTCGGACCCATGCTGATGGCGCAAATCCGCGCCAATGGTCCCGGTGAGAGACAGGCCGGGTGAGGGACGCTGGTGCGTGGGTGTTGTCGCGTCCGGATCGTCTTGCCGGGAGGGCCCCGGTGATCCGTTCACCCCATTCATTCACCCGGCGCGGTCCATAGCCTTTCTCACCAACAGCGCAGTCTCGACCCGGTTGCGCACATTGAGCTTCTTCATGATGTTGGTCATGTGGAAGGTGATGGTCTTTTCCTTGACGGTGAGCTGATCCGCGATTTCGCGGTTGCTGAGGCCCTTGCCAATGAGTTTGGCGATGCGCAATTCCCGGTCCGAGAGCAATGAAGCAAGGCTGGGTTCGGAGGTTTTACGGGCGTGGTTGAGGATTCGGAGCGTCAGGTTCGGCGAGACAAAGGAATCTCCGGCCGCCACACAGCGCAGCACGGAAATCAGCTCGCTGGCGGACACGCCTTTCAGCACATAGCCCACAGCGCCGGCATCGAGCGCCCGTATGACGTCGTCGTCCTGCTCGGAGACGGTCAGCATGATGACCTTGGGGGCATGATCCAGTTCGGCAATCCTGGCTGCCGCATCGATGCCGTTTCCGGGCATGGAGATATCGAGAAGAATGATGTCCGGTCGCAGCGAGGCTGCAAGGCCTATGGCTTCGTTTCCGTCAGAACACTCGCCGACGACCTCGATGTTCCGATCAAGTCTCAAAGACTGAACCACTCCGTTGCGAAACATCGGGTGGTCGTCAACAATCAGAACGGTGATCCGGGATTGCACTATCTCATCTCCAGGGTTGAAAGGGTAATGCTGACGGTGGTCCCGTCATGTCTGCTCTGCACATCCATAGTGCCGCCGAGACTTTCAACCCGTGCCCGGATCCAAGCGAGACCGAGTCCTCCCTCGGTCTGCTCGGGTCGAGCGGACGCCGAAGCTCCACAGTCGCTGACTGCCACGAACAACATCGCCTCGTGCCACTCACAGGTCACCCGCTGTCCAATTCCGCCAGCGTGCCGAAACGCGTTGTTCAGGCCTTCCTGAATGAACCGGTAGACACATATATTGACCGCGCTGTGAACCTTTGGTCCGTCGTCCAAGCAGTGAGCTTCCACCGTGGTTCGTGTCCTTTGTTCATGCGCCCGGACGGCCCGCGAGACGACCTCGCACAAGGGCAGGCCTTCGATCGGTGGCAGAACCAGCCCCTTGGAAAGATTGCGCACCTTCAGGTTTGCATCTGCCAAGAGGGTTTCGATCTCTGTAAGATGCACATCCCTGGCAACTTGCGAGCGGGCGCGGCGGACATGTTCCACGCGCAGCGCAGCAAGGCCGATCAGCTGCGCCGGCCCGTCGTGAAGTTCGGCGCCGAGGTCGCGCAGTTTGCTCTCGTTCATTTCCGAAATGAGGATTGTCGCGCGCCGGGCGCGCTCCCGCAACAGCCTGTTCTGGTCGGAGATGCGGCTGGTTTCACGGAGCTGAGCCTGCAGGGCCGCACGCTGGGTATCAATCTGCCGGCTTGCCCAGCTCACCACCCCGAGTGCAAGCATGATCAGGAGACTGGCGCCACCGACTGCAACCCAGCTGTGCATGCGCAATGTTTCAAGTTCGCGTTCGAGCGGCTCGGTAATCTCGTGAATCTCGGCGATTGCAATCACCTCCTCGGAGAGGTGACCACGGATCGGGACGTAAACTTCAAGGAAGGCCTTGGTGAAGCTTCTCAGGACATGTTCGTCGGCCGAGAGATCGGTGTATCGTGCGGACACCTTCCCGGCACGGGCAGCGACCAGTCCGTCTGGCGGCTGGAAGGATTTGCCGATCAGCCCGGGACTTGTTGAATAGATGATGCGGCCGTCATGCAGCCAGATCTCGACATGCGGAAACCGCAGTCTGAACTGATCGCTCTTGAGCAACCTGTCGAGCGTTTCCGTTTCATCGCCGCTTGCGCCGTTGAGGACGAGTCCCTGAACAATCGGGCCAAGAACGCTGTCGAGCAACAAGGCGGTTGATGTTGCCTCCGCCTCGATCCGGTTTCGAGCCAGCGAGGAACTGATGACCATGCCGGCAAGCACGGTAACCGCAAGTGTGATCAGGCCGCCGATAAGTGCAAAGCGATGAGGCAGCGTCCAGTCGCTCAGCATGCTGTGCCAAATCGACCCGCCCCAAAGATCGCTGTTTCTGTCCACGCGCTTCTCCAACTAGTCCCCAAACAACTAGTATAATGTTTCTGTTAACATTTTTCTCTGAGCGTTGGTCTGTAGCATTCCGGACCAACCTCTAGTGAGATACCTAGTCAAAGGTCTGGTATCGAATGAGCCCATTAGCCATAAATTCATCCGACCAAGTGGAGTACACCCCGAAATCTAATCGGATACTATTGACCTAAAAAATGGGGAAGCAGGGCATCTCCCTGGGGGGCTTTGTTCAACCGAAAAGATCAGAAAATCCACAAGTGGCCAAAAGCCGCGACGGTTAGACGCGCTCTGCGCGAAGGGGAGAGTCATGGTAAATCTTGTCAAACACGACCTGGAATTCATTCTAAAGCAGATCAAGATTGCGGAAGCACATTCCGCCGGCACAGAGTTAACCGAGATTTACGTCAATGCGGAGGGCAATGTCGTTCCCGCGGGCACGCCGGGCGCCGTTCTCGCCATCAGTGATCCACTTGCACCCTACGGGCTGCGCACTGTCGACGGCAGCTACAACAACCTGGTTGCCGATCGCGAACAGTGGGGAGCGGCCGATGAAGAGTTCCTGCGCCTGACCACGCCGGTCTGGCGCAATGAAAGCGACGATTCCATCACCTTCGGTGCAGGTTCGCCCGGCGAGGTCGTGTTCACCGACGGCAATTACGGCGAAATGGGGCAGCCTTCACCCGCGTCGATGGGGCTTGGCGGCGGAACCGTCGTCGATGCCGATCCGCGGACCATCTCCAATCTGATCGTCGACCAGACACTGTCCAACCCGGCTGCGATTTACGCGGCCCTGGTCTATTCAGGTTATTCCGGCGCCGAACTCAACGACGCGCTCAATGCGATCGTCGCAGCCAAAATGGCCTTCGACGCGGCAGAAGAAGCCGCCGCCAATGTTGATCCGGGTCCGATTGCGGCCCTGCAGGCGATCGTGGATGACGCAGCCGCGGCCGATGCGGCTGCCCAGTCCGCCGCGGCCGCAGCCGCCGCACAGGCCGCAGCCGATCAGGCCGCCTACGACGCCAGCGTGACCGCTGCCGCCAGCGCCGAAACCGCACGCAATACGGCGGCGACGACATATTTTACCCTTCTGACCGACGCGACGCCGAATGGTGATCAGGTTGCGGAAATCGCTGCCGCATTGGCTGCTTATGACGCCGCCGAATTCGACTATCAGGAAGCCGTGAACGCGTCAGAGGCACTCCAGCAGACCGCCTCGGATTCCGCCGTGGCCGCTGTTATTGCTGCCGGTGACGCAGTCGCGACTTCTGCCGCGCTTGCCGAAGCGCAGGCGACGCTCGCCGAGGCGCAGATTGCCGAAACGAACCTGGCCACCGCACAGACCACGCTTGACACGCTTCTTGAAACCCACTCGATCGAAATGCAGGGCGAGTCCGTCGTCATTCCGAACCTGGCGCCGGACGAAGGCCTTTCGGCGCCGTACAATTCCTGGTTCACCCTGTTCGGCCAGTTCTTCGACCACGGACTCGACCTCGTGGCCAAGTCCGGCAACGGCACGGTGTACATTCCGCTGGCCGCTGACGATCCTCTTTACAATCCGGACACGCCGAATTCCAATTTCATGGTGCTCAGCCGCACCAGCACCGATGCGCCGAACCTGACGACGCCCTGGGTCGACCAGAACCAGACCTACGGCTCCACGGCCTCCAAGCAGTTGTTCATGCGCGAATATGTGATGGTCAACGACCAGCCGGTCTCCACCGGCCATCTCCTGGAAGGCGCGCGCGGCGGCCTGGCTACCTGGGCCGAGGTGAAGACCCAGGCGCGGACGATGCTCGGCATCGAACTCACCGACGCGGACGTCACCAACATTCCGCTTTTCGTCGTCGACGACTACGGTGAATTTGTACGCGGCGCGAACGGATTTCCGCAGCTGGTCGTCTCGCTCGGCGCCGACAACATGTTCGGCGGCACCGGCGCGGACGCTGACGTCTTCCTCGAAGGCGATCCCAACGCCCCGATCAGCACGTTGAATGCAGTGCGCACCGGCCATGCCTTCCTCGACGACATCGCCCACGCGGCCGTGCCCGTCGTTGTCAACGGGGTGGCGCAGGCTGATTCCGACGACGACGTAGGCTACGCCAATGCCGACGGCGGCCAGACCGGCCTGTTCAATTCGCGTGGCCAGCAGACTCAATATGACGACGAGCTTCTCGACGCCCATTACGTCACCGGCGACGGCCGCGGCAACGAGAACATCGGACTCAGCGCTGTCCATCACATCTTCCATTCCGAGCACAACCGAGTTGTTGACCAGGTCAAGGAACTCGCGCTCGAGACCGGCGACCTGGCATTCCTGAACGAGTGGCTGGCTGTCGATGTCGCAAGCTTCCCGACCACGGAGGCGGAGATTGCCGCCTTGATCTGGGACGGTGAGCGCCTGTTCCAGTCCGGTCGCTTCGTTACGGAAATGGAATACCAGCACCTGGTCTTTGAAGAGTTTGCCCGCAAGGTACAGCCTGACGTCGACGCTTTCGTGTTCAACCCGTCGAGCGACATCAATCCGGCGATTTTCTCTGAATTCGCCCATGTTGTGTACCGTTTCGGCCACTCGATGCTCACCGAAACCGTTGATCGCATTAATCATGACGGCACGCGCGACGACCTCGACCTGTTCGAGGCCTTCCTCAATCCGCTTGCCTTCGGCGAAGTCGACGGGAGCGGCACTGTCACCGTCAACCACGACGAGGCGGCTGGGGCAATCATCCGCGGCATGACCAATCAGGTCGGCAACGAGATCGATGAATTCGTCACCAATGTGTTGCGCAATCAGTTGCTCGGCATCCCGCTCGACCTTGCCGCGATCAACCTCGCCCGCGGTCGCGATACCGGCATTCCGCCGCTGAATGAAGCGCGCCGGCAATTCCAGGACATCGCCAATGGCGATACGCAGCTCGCGGCCTACACCAGCTGGACCGACTTCGCGCTCAACATGAAGAACCCGGCGTCGATCGTGAACTTCATCGCCGCCTACGGCACGCATGCCACGATCGAGGCTGAAACCACGATTGAAGGCAAGCGCGCGGCTGCCATGAAGATCGTCTTCGGCGGCGAAGGCGCGCCCACCGACCGTGTCGAGTTCCTCAATGCCACCGGCGCATGGGCCGGGGGCGAACTCGGTGGAGTCGAGCTCATCGACCTCTGGGTCGGCGGCCTGGCCGAGAAGAAAATGGCGTTCGGCGGCATGCTGGGCTCTACCTTCTCCTTCGTCTTCGAACTCCAGCTCGAGAACCTGCAGAACGGCGACCGTTTCTACTACCTGTCGCGCGTCCAGGGCATGAACCTGCTCAATGAACTGGAAAACAACTCGCTGGCGAAGATGGTGCTCAACAACACCGATCTTGGCGAGCGTGGCTATGCGGTTCCAGGCGACATCTTCTCGGTGCCGGACCACGTTCTCTACGTCGACCACAACGAGCAGGTGAAGTTCGGCCATGCGGATCCGATGCAGGAGGATGCGTTCCTGCAGGCGCTTTCACCAATGATCGAGCGCGTTGATGCCAACAATGATGGCATTGCCGAATATATCCGCGTCAACACCAACGATCACGTCCTGATCCAGGGCACGAGCGGCAACGATCACATCGTGTCGGGCGGCGGTGACGACTCTGTGTGGGGCGGCGCTGGCGACGACACGATCGAAGCCGGCTACGGCGTGGACAAGATCCATGGCGGCGACGGCGACGACATCATCACCAACAACGGCACAGACATCGGCGAAGCCGACATGCTGCACGGGGAAGGCGGCAATGACGTCATCCACGGGGGGGCCGGCCTGGCGTTGATCTTCGGCAACGAGGGCCAGGACTTCATCATTACCGGTCCCGACGGCAAGGAGGCCTTCGGCGGCACCGGCAATGACTTTATCCTCGGGGGCGAGGGCGGCGACTTCCTGCTCGGCAACGAGGGGGACGACTGGATCGAGGCCGGAAACGGCTTCGACACAACCGCTGGCGACAACTCGGAGCTGTTCTTCAACTCCACAATCCTTGGCCACGACGTCATGTTCGCAGGCGCCAATGAACATGATTTCGACGCGGAATCCGGCGACGACATCATGGTCCAGGGCGAGAGCGTGATGCGCAACGAGGGCATGTGGGGCTTCGACTGGGCCATCCACAAATTCCACAATCTGGGTGCCAATGACGATCTCAAGGTTCCGATTTTCACCACGGACCAGGAGGATATTCTGCGCGACCGGTTTGACGCCGTCGAGGCGCTCTCGGGCTGGAAGCACGACGACACGCTTCGCGGCGACGACCGCATCGGTGCCGACAACGCCGAAGGCAACCCGGCGCTTGCCGGGGCCGAGAACACGATGGTCAAGCATGAACTGACCCAAGCCGGCGTCGACCGCATCGAAGGCATGCGCGACTTCCTCGGCAACATGATCGCAGCTCCCGGCGCCGGCGACCTCGAAGCCCAGATCGCCTTTGATAGCGGCAATATGTTGCTTGGCGGCGGCGGCAACGACACGATCGAGGGCAGGGGCGGCAACGACGTCATCGACGGTGACCGCTGGCTCAACGTGCGCATCCGTATCGAACATGACGGAGATGTCTATACGGCCGACGGCATGACCCATCAGGTCTATCTCGAGAGCGATTATGCAAATGGCGAGGTGGCACCGAATGCGGTCGCGCAATTCGGCGGCAGGACGCTCGACAAGATCATGCTCGCCCGCGGTCTCAATCCGGGCGAACTCTCGATCGTGCGTGAAATCGTCGGCAGCGACGATGGCAGCATTGACACCGCCGTGTTCTGGGACGTGATGGCCAATTACGAGATCACGAACAACCCTGACGGCAGCGTCACGGTCAACCATGTGACCCAGACGGCTGGCGTGGTCGATGAACGCGGCCAGAACCGCATTTCGGACGGCATCGACCGGTTGACGAACATCGAGCGGCTTCGGTTCTCGGACGTTGAAGTAAATGTCAACGCACCTGCGACCGGCGCCCCTGGTGTCAGCGACTTGACCCCCACGGAGGGGCAACTTCTCTCCGTCACCAATCTTGCCTCGATCCTTGATCCTGACGGGCTTGGCGCGTTCTCTTACCAGTGGCAGCAGTCTGCCAACGGCACAGATTGGACAAATATTGCCGGTGCAACGGATCCGTCCTTCACGCCGCAGGATTTAGCCTTGACTGCGGCAGGGGCTCAACTTGGCCTTCAGCTCAGGGTGGCGGTCATCTTCACAGACGGTGGCGGAACTGTCGAAACACTGTTCTCCGCTCCCACCGGTCCGACCGGAGCGAACTGGGATGGCGTTCCGTTATTCAACAACACTTTTGACGGGACTGCAGGCGACGACATAGCTGATGGCGTCAGCCCATTCATTATTTTCGGCGGCAATGACACTCTTAACGGCAACGCCGGCGACGACATCCTGTCAGGCGATGGTGGCAATGACGTGTTGAACGGCGGCGTGGGCAACGATCTCGCTCAACGGCGGCGGAGGCACGGACGTGGCAGTTTTTGCCGGCGGGGTCGGTAACTTCAACTTCGCCCAGTCCGGTGCAAACATCGTCGTAACCGATCTCACCGGAGCCGAAGGCGTTGACACGCTTAGCAGTGTCGAGACGCTTCGTTTCGCCGGGGCCAATTTCTCGATCATTCAAGGAAATGGGGCCGGCAATATCAACCTTAACGGTGCCAATGGCGCAGGCGGGTCGCAGATCGTCCTTGGATGGGCTGGCTCCGATACTGCCAACGGCGGCACCGGCAACGACATTCTTGTGGGAGGCGCCGGCAACGATACGCTCAACGGCAATGCCGGGAGTGACACCATCCTCTGGCGCGTCGGCGACGGACGCGACGTCATAAACGGCGACACCGCTGCTGGAAACATTGTGGGGACGACGGATACGGTCCATATTGCGGGCGACGGAACTGCCGAGCAGTATACTGTACATTCCCGCACAGCGTGGCTTTCGATTGCTGGAAACCTGGCCAGCCAGATCAATGCGAACACCGAGATCGTTATCACGCGCAACGGCACCGACAATGCATCGGTCATCACCGAACTCAACAATATCGAGGAAATCGTGATCGACGGTCACGGCGGCGGCGATAGCTTCACCACCAACGGTACTTTCGCCGGCACCAGCCTTTCGACCAGCACCATTACAATCAATGGCGGCTCCGGTGACGATACCGTCGATATCTCGGGTCTGTTGTCTGAGCACCGCATTGTCTTCCGCTCGAATGGTGGAAATGACACCATACTCGGCGGATTGCGCCCGCAGGACGTGATTGTGCTGCCGGAAGGAACGACGGATTTTCTGACAAACATCGAGAACGGGATGACTACCATCACCTTTGGTGATGACTCGGTCAGCTTCGCCACGCCGGCAGGCGGCGCCCCGGCCATCGTGCCTGGATCGGCTGAACTCGATGACGACGAAACCTTCGACTCCGGAACACTTGTTCTTTCGGGCGAGGACCTCGCGGAACTGCGCGAACTCGTCAACGACACCCCGCGCGCTTCCTCGGGCTACGGCAACAACGAAGCCAATCCGGGATGGGGTGCCGCGTACGAGAACTTCATCCGCCTCACCGGCGCCGACTACACTGACGGCGCCAATGGGGTGCGCCAGACGGCGCTCACCCCGCGCGAAATTTCCGATCTCGTCTCCAATCAGGACAATGACGGCGACGGGGTGGAAGAGGACATTCCGAACCAGTTCGGCGGCTCGGCGCTGCTGACGTTCTTCGGTCAGTACTTCGACCATGGCCTCGACTTCGTGGCCAAGGGCACTCCGGGCTCGATGCCAATCGGTTCGGCGACGTTCCCGATCAGTGCCGGCCGCTCGAACTACGTCGACGGCACCGGTGTCGATCCGGACGGCATTGCCAACAACGGTGACGAAACGCCGGCGGAATACCGCAATGAAGTCTCGCCCTTCGCCGATCAGAACCAGACCTACGGATCACACGACGCGGTCACCGACCTGTTGCGCAAGTGGGTCGAGGGCTCGGACGGAAGCGCGGTGCAGACCGCTTACCTGCTCGAAGGTGACCTTGACTCAAGCGGCCGCGGCTTGCTGCCGACGCTTGATCACGTCCGTGAAAACTACCGGATCATGACAGGCGGGCAGGAACTGACTTCCGCCGACATCTCCGACTATGACGGTACCGGGCACCCGTTGCTGATCGACTTCATCCCGGCCTTTGTCACGCTTCCCGACGAGAGCGAGCCGCAGCTCGACCTCGACGCCATCGGTCACTACTTCGTTGCCGGCGACGGGCGCGTGAATGAGAATGTGATGCTGACCACGATCCACACGATTTGGGCTCGCAACCACAACTTCTGGGTTGATACGCTCAGGGAGAGGACCGGCGGCAGCTGGACCGAGGCCGAATATTTCAACGCGGCCCGCGAGCTCAACATCGTCGAGTACCAGCGCGTCGTCTTCACCGAATTCGCGGAAGCCATGGCCGGCGGCCTTGGCGACGATGATGACGGGCCGGACGACGAGCACGGTTTCGAGGGCTATGATCCTTCGGTCGACGCCTCGATCTCGATCGAGTTTGCCCAGGCGGCCTACCGCTTCGGCCACTCGATGCTGAACGAGCACGTCAGCTACGTCGATGCGGACGGCAACACCCAGCAGCTTTCGCTGGTCCAGGCCTTCCTGCAGCCCGGTCAGCTTACCAATCTCGGTATCGACGGCCTGCTGGCCGGCGCTATCGGCGAGCGGCACCAGGCGATCGACGTCGACATGGTCAACGCCTTGCGCAATCAGCTCGTTGGCCGGCCGCTTGATCTTGCTGCCCTCAACATCTTCCGCGGCAGGGACATGGGCGTGGCACCGTTCAACCAGATACGCGCGGAGCTCTTTGCCAGCACCGGCAAGGAAAGCCTGCGTCCCTATACCGGCTGGGCAGACTTCCAGGCCCGCAACAACATCGACGCGCAGACGATGGCCAAGTTGATGGCGGCCTATCCGGATGGCTTCGAGACCATGGATCTGTGGATCGGCGGTCTTGCCGAGAAGCCGATGCATGGACAGCTCGGTTCCACCTTCGGTTACATCTTCCTCGAGCAGCTTGACCGGCTGCAGCACGGCGACAGCCATTACTACCTGGAAGTCTTCGACGACTCGCTCTTCGAGAACGTGGAGATATCCTTCGCCAAGTTGATTGCCCGCAACACGGGTCTCACAGACCTGCCGGAGAACGTCTTCATGCCGGATGCCCTTGCGCCGGACACGGGGAGCGAGCCGACCGACGATGATGATGACGACGATGACGACGACAATGTCGGGGTCGATGACGACACGGATGAAGATTCCGATGACGATTCGGAT
The DNA here is from genome assembly GCF_026619435.1 of Hoeflea ulvae. Classification (NCBI taxonomy): domain Bacteria; kingdom Pseudomonadati; phylum Pseudomonadota; class Alphaproteobacteria; order Hyphomicrobiales; family Rhizobiaceae; genus Hoeflea; species Hoeflea ulvae. The sequence goes on along the minus strand of NZ_JAOVZQ010000002.1, from coordinate 5,921 downwards.
GACGATGCTGACAATGACGAGGACATGGATGACTCCGACGATGATGATGAGGACACTTCCGATACCGATGACGATGATGATGTGGGCACCGGACAGCCAGCCCCTGGCACATCGGGTATTGTTGGAACCGAACTCGTTGACGTGATGACGGGTACCGGCGACGGCGAGACCATCATGGCTCTCGGCGGCAGGGATATCGTCTTCGCCGGAGGCGGCGATGACAATGTCCTGGGCGGCAAAGGCGCCGACATGCTCTATGGCGATGGCGGAAACGACCGGATCTTCGGCGGTGCCGGCAACGACTTCATCACGGGCGGCGCCGGCAACGACACCGTCTTCGGTGAAGGCGGCGATGACCTGATCGTGGCGGAAGCCAATGACGGCAACGACACCTACTATGGTGACGCAATGGATGGCGGAAACGGCATCGACACGCTCGACATGTCGGCCATCTCCGCCAATATCACCGCCGATCTGGGAACCGGCTTCATGGGGCGCGGCTCGGTTTCGAGCTCGATGTCGGGCAACGACACGATCTGGGGTGTGGAGAACATCGTCACCGGCTCGGGCAACGACACCATCACGGCCAGCAGTGCGGTCAACGTCATGGATGGAGGCACCGGGAACGACACCTTCCGGTTCCTGTCCGCCGCAGATGCCAACGGCGACACGATCCTGGGCTTCCAGCCCGGGGACCGGCTGGATCTCGGTGGCATCGATGCCAACGGAACCACGGCGGGCAATCAAAGCTTCTCGCTGGTTTCCGGTGCATTCTCCGGATCTTTGGGTGAACTCCTGGTCACCTATGAGAGCCGCGATGGCGAGGATTATACCGTGGTCCAGGGCAACACGATCGGAGACGCGCAAGCCGACTTCAAGATCAGCATCAAGGGGTCTCACGACCTCGTGACGAGCGACTTCAATCTCTAGTCAGATCAGCGAACCGCGGGACCCGGATCGGCCGGGTCCCATCTTCTTCCATTCAGGTTAGGTAAGGTGTCATGCGTTCGAAAGATCCGGCCAAGGCTGCCAAACAAAAAAGCGCGGAGCAACTGACCCGTGGTTTCCGCTCGATCTGCATTTTTCTGTTCGGGATTTCCGGGCTTATCAACATCCTGGCGCTGACCGGCGCCTTCTACATGTTGCAGGTTTATGACCGGGCGCTTACCAGCGGCAGTGTCCCAACCCTGGTGTTAATCTCGGCCCTGGCGATCGGCCTCTATGCTTTTCAGGGTCTCTTCGACATCCTGCGTTCGCAGATCCTGGTGCGCGTCGGCGCCCGGCTCGACCGCCGGGTAGCACCGCTCGCACACCAGGTCGCCATCGACATGCCGAGATTCGGGTTCTCTACGGCGGAATCGCTGGAACGGGGTCGTGACGTCGATAACGTGCGAAACTTTCTCGGCAGCCAGGGGCCGATGGCGCTGTTCGACCTGCCATGGATGCCGCTTTTCCTGGGCTTCGTCTTCATCCTGCATCCGCTTCTTGGAGCTCTGACGCTCGGTGGCGCCGTCGTGCTGACGATTATTACGATCGTCACCGAATTGATGACGCGGCGACTGACCGGCGCCACCCATTCCGCCGTGGTTTCGCGCAACGCCATCGCCGATTCCAACACCCGCAATGCCGATATCCTCAAGGCAATGGGTTTTGTCGATCGCGCAGTCGAGCGGTTCCGTCGTGCAAACGAAGAACATCTGGACCTTCAGACGCGGACCAACGACATCAGCGGCACGTTTGGCGCCCTTTCACGCGTCCTTCGCATGTTGTTGCAATCCGCGGTGCTTGGGCTCGGCGCGTTTCTGACAATCAAGGGGGAACTTTCGGCCGGCGCGATCATTGCGGCTTCGGTCGCCTCTGCGCGTGCACTCGCTCCGATCGACCTTGCCATTGGCAACTGGAAGAACGTGGTTTCCGCCCGTTCCGCCTATGAGCGCCTCAAGGAGACGGTCGTCACGCTGGCGCAGGTGCAGCCACCAATGGAGCTGCCTGCTCCGACCCAATCGCTGAAAGTGCAGAATGTCACCGTCGCTGCCCCGGGTACCGGGAGAATATTGCTCTCCGACGTCAGCTTCGAACTGAAGGCCGGCCAGGCCGTCGGCGTCATCGGTCCAAGCGGCGGCGGCAAGACGACCCTGGTTCGTGCATTGACCGGGATCTGGCCCACCTTGCGCGGCAGTGTGCGTCTGGATGACGCCGAACTGACCCAGTGGACCGATCAACGCCTGGGGGCCTTTATCGGTTACCTGCCTCAGGAGGTTGCCCTTCTCGACGGGACCATCGAGGAGAACGTGTCCCGTCTCGAGGCGCAACCCGATGCCCGAGCGATTGTGCTGGCCGCACGGGCTGCCGGCGTTCACCAGTTGATCGTGTCACTGCCTGATGGCTATCGCACCGAGCTTGGCCCTCTTGGCCTGTCGCTTTCGGGCGGTCAGCGCCAGCGTCTGGGCCTGGCACGTGCTCTGTACAAGGATCCGTTCATCGTGATTCTCGACGAGCCGAACTCCAATCTAGACGGCGAGGGCGAGGCGGCACTGACAGCGGCCATTACCTCGGTTCGGGAACGCGGTGGAATTGTCGTGGTCGTGGCCCACCGGCCGAGTGCGCTTGCCGCAGTTGATATGGTGGCCGTGATCCAGAACGGCAAGCTTGCTGCGTTCGGTCGAAAGGAGGACATTCTCGGGAATCCGGCGCCGCAGATGCCGCGCGTTGCAGCCGACGACAATGTTCCGCAGGAAGCAAAAGGGCGGCCGAAAATGACGGCGCGGGTGTCGGCATGATTATCCAGGCAAAAGCAACCAAGGAAAACAACAAGGCGGAAGATCCGGGCCAGCGGTTCATCTTCAAAAGCATGGACCACCGCACCAACACGCCTTACGCCATCGGTGTCGCGCTTCTGGCCTTCCTGATCTACCTCCGGGCATTCGTGACAGGCAAACCGCTTGTCGAGGAAGAAGAGGCGAAGCGACCGTCCGAAGATGCAGAAGGTGAGGGCTCGGAGTCTGACGCCGAGTCTCTGCTTCTGGCTGCCGAAGAGGTGGATCCGGTCCAAACCAACAGCGTTGAAAGTGTAGACAACGCAGTGGCCGAGGTGGAAATCTCCCGTTCCCCCAGGGCCAGCTTGATCGACCTGGGCGAGAGCACTCTGTTTGGCAGAGATTTCTTTCTCGGCCCCGTCCAGGGGAATTTGTCGCGCCGCTTCGGCGGGCGGCCAACGACAATGGTCTGCTCTCATTCGATCCGGCGCCGGCGTCTTTCGGAGGGAGCCAGGTCGCATCACCGCAACCGGCCCCCAGCGGAGGCCCCTGGTGGCCGCAAGAGGAGGCTGTCTGGCCCGAGATTGAGTTTCATGCTCCCGCCCCAACTGGCGCAGCGCCAGGCGGCGATCAGGATAACAGTGGCGACGGCGGTAACGGAAATGGCAATGACGGAACCGGTGACGGCCAGGATAATGACGATTCAGACAGTCGTTCGACAAATCGGGCACCGACGGTGCGCGGGCCGGTTTACCTCATGGATGTGACCGGCTGCATGGCCATGCTGATAGGACTCAACTCGCTCCTTCACGGGGCGGCCGATCCGGATGGGGACCCATTGGCGGTCATAGGCATGACGACGTCATCGGGAACGCTGACGCGGACCGGTGGGGACTGGACCTATCTTGCCGAGCCTCAGATGCTCGGGCCGGTAACCCTGACCTACTGGATATTCGACGGTGAATTGATGGTGCGGCAGACCGCGCATTTCTCCGTGGTTCGCAGCACGATCGTTGGTACCCAGGGTGACGACGCGCTACTCGGAACACAGTGCGCTGATGATATTGACGGGCGCGACGGCGACGACAATATCGACGCACGCGGCGGCGACGATGTCATTCACGGGGGTGACGGAAACGATCATGTGATCGCGGGCGACGGCGATGACACGATCTTCGCCGGAAATGGCAATGACATCGTTATGGCTGGCGCTGGCAATGACCGTGTTTCGGGGGGCGCTGGCAATGATCGGATTTACGGCGAAGCGGGTGACGATATCCTTTTCGGGGATGATGGCGACGACTTCGTTTCTGGCGGCAGCGGAGATGACATCATCTTCGGCGGGGAAGGCGACGATATAATTGCTGGCGACGCCGGAGACGATATACTTGACGGAGGATCGGGCAACGACATCGTCAATGGCGGGGCGGGCAACGATACCTTGATCGATGGAGAGGGCAGCGACCGCCACGAGGGCGGCGCCGGCAACGACCGGATCATCGTAGCGCTCGACCGGGCGAGCGACACCCATGATGGCGGCGAGGGATGGGACCTTCTGGACCTTTCGGCGACGGCTGCAGGCGTTGAAGTCAATCTGTTTCAAGGCTATGCGCGCGGCGGAGAGATCGGGGAGGACACCGTTATCTCCATTGAGTCTGTCACAGGCGGTTCGGGAGATGACGTTCTCACGGGCGATGCCGGTGGAAACACCCTTTCAGGTGGGGCGGGCAACGATACCTTGATTGACGGGGACGGCAGCGACCGCCACGAGGGCGGCGCCGGCAACGACCGGATCATCGCGGCGCTCGACCAGGCGAGCGACACGCATGATGGCGGCGAGGGATCGGACCTTCTGGACCTTTCGGCGACGACTGCAGGCGTTGAGGTTGATCTGTTTCAAGGCTTTGCACACGGTGCCGAGATCGGGGAGGACATGGCTGTCTCGATTGAGTCTGTCACAGGCGGTTCGGGAGATGACGTTCTCACTGGCGATGCCGCTGGAAACACCCTTTCAGGTGGGGCGGGCAACGACATCGTCAATGGTGGAGACGGCAACGATACCTTGATCGATGGAGAGGGCAGCGACCGCCACGAGGGCGGCGCCGGCAACGACCGGATCGTCGCGGCGCTCGACCAGGCGAGCGACACGCATGATGGCGGCGAGGGATCGGACCTTCTGGACCTTTCGGCGACGACTGCAGGCGTTGAGGTCGATCTGTTTCAAGGCTATGCGCGCGGCGGAGAGATCGGGGAGGACACGGCTGTCTCGATTGAGTCTGTCACGGGCGGTTCAGGAGATGACGTTCTCACTGGCGATGCCGGCGGAAACACCCTTTCAGGTGGAGCCGGCGATGACGACATAAACGGTCGGGCTGGCGAAGACCATCTCGATGGAGGGACAGGTGACGACACCATTCGCGACGGGTCGGGAGCGGATATCGTCCATGCGGGGGACGGCAATGACCTGGTGATTGCAGCCGCCGACGGAGATGACGATCACTACGATGGTGGTGAGGGATCTGATACGCTCGACTATTCGAGCGCTCTCCTGGGCCTCGATATCAACCTGGTCGAGCAGACTGCCAACAGCTCAGAAATCGGCGAAGACACGTTTGCGGGTTTCGAGACATTCGTTGGCGGTTCAGGAAATGACCATTTCACAATGGGTGGGGATTTTGGGGTGGCGCTTTTCGGCGGGGCCGGCGATGACACCTTTGAATTTCAATGCGGACCGACAGTGCCAAACACTCAGGTCTCATTCGAGATCCTTGATTTTCGCGTCGGGGATAAAGTCCGTATGAAAAAATACGACCTGTTCGAGAAGGTGTTCGACGAATTGGAAGACGAGTTTGAAGGTCTTTACAATGACCGGATCGACGATGATGACGTCGCCATTCGCTATAAGCACGAAAAATTCGACGCTTATGAACAGACCGTAATCGAGGCAGACTTCAATCGCGACGGCTTCTACGAGACGAGCATCACTCTCGACGGCCGACACTTGATCGTCATGATCGAGACAGCATAAGGGGCAGGGGCATGACCACGGAAAAATCGATTAATCCGCTGCGGATCGGGCCGCACGTTTTAGCGGGCTTCACGTTGAGTTTCTTCCTCCTTGCCGGAGTTGGCGGTTGGGCAGCAACCGCCAAGATCTCTGGCGCC